>JAPOLW010000057.1 GCA_029976905.1 bacterium
TATTGGGGCGCGCCGATTCCGATGCTGCATCGCGAGGACGGAAGCGTGGTGCCGGTTGCGGAGAGCGACTTGCCGGTGCGCTTGCCGGAGATCGAGGACTATCTGCCGCGTGGCCGCTCCCCCCTGGCTTCGAGTGCCGAATTCGTCCGGGCGACGGACCCGGAGACCGGCGCGGAGGTGCGTCGCGACACCGACACGATGGACACCTTCGTTGACTCCTCGTGGTATTTCCTGCGCTACGCCGATGCACAGAACGACCAGGCGATCTGGTCGCCGGAGGCCATCGCCCGATGGATGCCCGTCGACCAGTACATCGGGGGGGTCGAACACGCGATCCTGCATCTCCTCTACTCCAGGTTCATCACCAAGGTTCTCTACGACGAGGGATTGGTTCCCGAGGATGAGCCATTCCGGGCCCTCTTCACCCAGGGCATGGTGCAACGACGGGTGGCGACGCCGCTTTGCGTCGAGGCCGACGGACGGCTGCGGGTGCCCGAGGAACTGCAGAAGAAGCTCGGACTCGCCGCGGAGCCCATGCCGCCGGCAGAGCTCCGCGCCCACCTCAAGCGAGAGAGTTACGATCTGGTCGAGCGCGGGAACGAGATGCGGGCGGTGAGTGGCCCCGTCACCATGAGCAAGAGTGCGGGCAATGGAGTTCCGATGGGCCCCTTCATTCGCGAGCACGGATCCGACGTGGCGCGGATCACCCTGCTCTTTGCGGCGCCCCCTGAAAACAACATGGAGTGGAGCGACGAAGGCGTCGGGGGTGCCGAACGATTCTTGAATCGTCTGGTGGGTCTTTTCGGGCCCGACCGGGAGGCGATTGCCGCGCAACGACGGCGCCGTGGCGCAGCGGGCCTCGAGGCGGTGGAACAATCGGCCGACGACCTCGACGACGAAGGCCGCCAGCTCCTGCGCCGGCTCCACCTCACGATCAAGAAGGTCACCTCGGACACCGAGTCCTTTGCGTTCAACACGGCCATTGCCTCTCTGATGGAGCTTCTGAACGAGGCGCAACGGCACCGTGCGCGATCGGACACCCCGTCTTTGCTTTTCTGCGCCACGGCCTGGGCGGTCTGCCGCTTGTTGGCACCCTTTGCACCGCACCTCGCGGAAGAATTCCACGCCTGGTTCGGGGGAGAAGGCTCGGTGTACGACGCTGGCTGGCCGACCTATGACGAGGGCGCTCTGCTCGACGATGCCGTCGAGATCGCCCTCCAGGTCAATGGCAAGGTGCGCGACCGGTTGGTGGTCGCCCGCGACGCCACGCGCGAAGCGTTACAGGAGCAGGCGCTGTCCAGTGCAAAGGTGCAGGAGACGATCGAGGGACGCGCCATCAAGAAGGTCATCGTGGTCCCGGGACGATTGGTGAACGTGGTCGCTTGAGAGGCGGCGGAAGCCACAGACGAGAGGGAAGAGAGGCAGACGACATGACGCGTTGGACGGCGTGGGCTCTTCTGCTCGCCCTGGCCGGGTGTGGCTATCACTTTCCCGGCCAGGCCAGCGTGTTGCCCGGTGGTGGTACCCGGGTTCACGTGGCGACGTTCACCAATCAGACCCGGGAGCCGGGGCTGGAGAACGCGGTGCGGAATTCGCTGGAGGAGGAGATTCTGCGGCGCGGCAACTTCGAACTCGCGTCCGAGAGCGATGCTGAAGTTCTTCTCGAAGGCGTCCTGCAAGGGCTGGTCTATCGGCCAATCGCGTTTTCGAATGCGGACGAGGCGCTCCAATACGAGACCATCCTCATCCTTTCGGTATCGCTGCGGGATCCGCGTCGGCAACGGATCGTGTGGCGTGCCACGAATCTGCGAGAAAGCGATTCGTTCGGCGCCGTACCGGGGACGGTCGTCGTCCAATCGTCGCAATTTCAGGAACAATCGACGCTCAACCAGCAGAATCTCGTCCAGCTCTCCGACGTGCAGCTCTCGGAGTCCCAGAAGGGCGAGGCCATCGAGAGACTTCTGCAGAACATGTCGCGGGACGTCTACAACGCGATGGTGGAGGACTTCTGAGCCCCCGCGCAAAGCGCGACGGAGCCCGACCGCTCCTGCTGGCGGGAGATCCGTATCTGATCCGCGAGCGGCTGCGCGCGCTTCAAGAGGAGACGGTCGGTGATCCACCACCGTTCGGGGCGGCCGAGACCTTGTTCGGGGATCGAACGGACCTCGAGGCGATCGCGGTCGCCGTCAAGACCCTTCCCCTGAGCGGGACACGCTTCGTCGCCCTGCGCCAACCGGAGCGGCTGAAGGAGGACGTCCAAAAGGGCGTGGCCGAGCTGCTCGAGGAGATTCCGCCCCAGATCCGGTTCGTCGTGGTCAGCGAGAACCCGGACATGCGCAAATCGTTGTTCGCCGCCCTCAAGAAAAAGGGTGACGTCGAAGTGCTCGGTGGCGGGTCGAAGCGCGATGGCAGTCGCAGCCGGGAGGAGCTCCTCGAGGCGGCCGGCGCACTTGCCGCGGAGCGGGAAGTCTCGATGACCCGCGAAGCGATGGCCGTCTTCGTCGACTTCATCGGGTCGGACATTTCGCGCATGGTGAACGAACTCGACAAGCTCGCACTGCGCCACGGGGCCCGACGCCTGGAACCGCGCCAGGTCGTCGAAAGCCTCGGGGGCGAGCGCGCCCTGACGGCCTTCGCCCTCGAAGGCGCCTTGCGCGAGAGGCGCATTGGCCGCGCCATCGCCGAGCTGCGACGAGCCCTGGCGCAGGGCGAACGGCCCGAGGTCCTGGTGGGCCAACTCGCCGGAGAGCTGCGGTCGCTCCTGCGCGCCCGTGCCCTGCTGGATGCGGGCCTCGACGAGCGGGCCGCCATCAAGGAGTTCGGCGGTGGGCGCGGGTATTTCGTGGTCCCGCGAGCGCGCAACTTTCGGCGCGGCGAACTCGTGCGGGCTCTCCGCCAGTTGGGTCAGGTGGACGTTGCGGCGAAGACGGGGCAGGGCGACCCAGCGGCGGGGCTCGAGAGGATGCTCCTCCAGTTTACGGCGGCCCGCTGAGGGCTGACGGCGGCCCACTGAGGGCTGGCGCCCGCAAGTCGATGGAATCGGAGGGCGCAGCCCAACGCGGCGGCCGGGCGTCTCCGCTCAGCTCAACGCGGCGGCCTGGCGGGCAAGGCGGGCGAGGCGCCGCGAGGCATTCTTGCGATGCAAGACACCCTTGGTGACCGCCTTGTCGAGCGTCTTTTGAGCGGCCAGGACGGCGTCCTGTGCAGCGGTCTTGTCCCCGGCCTCGACGGCCACGCGGGCCTTCTTCACGGTCGTCCGGACGTTGCTTCGGATCGCCTGATTGCGGGCGGTCCGCTTGATCGTCTGCCGGTTTCTCTTGATCGCTGAAACGTGATTCGCCATGGAGCTCCTCGCTTCGGTCGGATCGTACGTAACGGTCGGTCGGCGCCGGGTCAATCCTGGGATCCGAGTGCTCGTTTGGCGGCCTGCCAGCGGGCCTCGAGCGCGCTGGCGGGGAGGGTGCGTAGGTCCGCTCCATCGGTGCGGGCGCTGCGCTCGACCTCGCGAAACCGGGCCGAAAACCGGTCGACGGCGCGGGTCAGGCAGAGCTCCGGCTCGAGGCCTGCCTTGCGGGCGAGATTGGCCGTCGCCAGAAGGAGGTCCCCGAGTTCCGCGGCCACACGGTCGGGCGCACCCGCCTCGAGGGCTTCTGCAAGTTCCCGGCGCTCCTCGTCGACCTTGGCGAGGACAGCCGTGGTGTCCGGCCAGTCGAATCCGACGCGGGAGGCCTTTTCGGAGACCCGTTCGGCGCGCTGCAGGGCGGGAAGGGCCCGCGGAACGCCGTCGATGGCCGACGCGTCGGGGCCCCGCTCGCGCGCCTTGATCTCCTCCCAGGCCTGCGCGACCTCGGCGGCATCGCGCTGCCCGGCGTCGCCAAAGACGTGCGGGTGGCGACGCTCGAGTTTCGTCGTCACGCCTTCGCAGACGTCCCCGATCGAAAAGGTCCCAGATTCCTCGGCCATGCGGGCGTGGAAGACGACCTGCAGCAGCAGATCCCCGAGTTCGGCCCGGAGTTCGTGGGCGTCTCCCGAGTCGATCGCCTCGACCACCTCGTAGGCCTCCTCGATGACGTACTTGCGAATCGAGCCGTGGGTCTGTTCGCGGTCCCACGGGCATCCGTCCGGCGCCCGCAAGCGTGCCATCATTTCCACGAGATCGTCGAATTCCTTCACCGGGCCATCCCCTCCTTCACGTTTGCCGACGCCGGGGCGAACCCTTACCTAATTCTACGGATGGCGCCGGTCACGATCTACACCACTCCCTACTGTCCCTATTGCCATGCGGCAAAGGACCTCCTCGAGGGTAAGGGAGTCTCGTTCACCGAGATCGACGTGACCGGGAATGCGGCCGAGCGTACGCGCCTGCGGGAGGTGACCGGGCAACGGACGGTTCCCCAGATCTTCATTCGCAAGCGCTCGATCGGCGGGTTCGATGAGCTCGCGGCGCTCGAACAGCGCGGGGAACTCGACTCGCTCCTGCAGGGGTGAGCGGGGGATCAGGCGCGGATGGCTGGACCACTCTACGCGCGACTTCGCCCCACGCTCTTCCGGCTCGACCCGGAGACCGGCCATCGAGGGGCACTGGGTGCGGCCGAGGTCGCTGGACGGGCTCTCGCGACGGCGGCGGGCTTCGGCATGCGCGCGTCGCCGCCCAGCAGTTCCCGTTTGCGCCGCGATCTACTCGGGGTGAGCTTTCCCAATCCGATCGGTCTGGCCGCCGGTTTCGACAAAAATGCAGTGGGCACCCACCTGTGGCCCTGGCTGGGCTTCGGGTTCGCGGAACTCGGCACCGTGACGGCTCTCCCCCAGCCCGGCAATCCGTTGCCGCGCCTTTTTCGGCTTCCCGAGGACGGTGCTCTGGTCAATCGTCTGGGGTTCAACAACGAAGGGGCCGACGCGGTTGCCGATCGGTTGGACAAGGCCCTGCGCGCGCGGCCGCCGGCTCCGGTCGGGATCAACATCGGAGTCTCGAAGGCGAACGTGGGAGACCCCGAACGTGAGATCGAGGATTACCGCCAATCGACCCGCCGATTGGGACGCTTTGCCGACTATCTCGCCGTCAACGTGAGCTCTCCGAACACCCCCGGTCTGCGTGACCTCCAGGAACCGACGCGGCTGGGACGATTGGTGGAGACGGTCGTGGGGCAGGTGCGGCTTCTCGGCCTGGGTCGGACCGCTCCACCGGTTCTGGTGAAGCTTTCCCCCGATCTGGCCGACGATGGAGTCGCCGAGATCTGTGCTGCAGCGTTGGCCGCGGGGGCGGCGGGCTTCATCGCGACGAATACGTCGATCGAGCGTCCGGGGCTGCGCTCGCACCTCGGCGCTGAAGTCGGTGGACTTTCCGGATCACCGTTGCGCACACGTTCCAACCAGATGATCGCGCGGATCCGATTCGTGGTCGGTCCCGACGTGCCGATCATCGGCGTTGGCGGCGTCTCCACCCTGGAGGACGTTCTGGCGAAGATGGAGTCCGGCGCGGACCTCGTCGCCATCTACACGGCACTGGTCTACGAAGGGCCCGGCCTGGCGCGACGTCTGGCGACGGAATTGGATCGAGAATTGCGTCGCCGGGGCTCGCCTTCCGTCCGGTCCCTGGTCGGAGACGGCGCGCCGCGTCGTCCCGCGCCGTGACGGCTTGTGCGCACGAAACCATCTCCGTCGTCGTTCCGGCGATCGATGAGGCGGAGGAGATCGAGGCGGCTCTGACCAGCGTCGGCAGCGACCCCTCGGTGGATTCGATCGTCGTCGATGGGGGGAGTCGCGACGATACCGCGGAGCGAGCCCGGGCCTGCGGCGCCCGGGTGCTGACCGGCCCGCGGGGGCGGGCCCTGCAGATGAATCGGGGGGCGCAGGACGCCACGGGCTCCATTCTCCTCTTCCTTCACGCCGACACCCGGCTTCCCCGCGGATGGCCCGACGAAGTCCGCCGCGCCATCCGCGCCGGCGCGGTCGGCGGTCGATTCGACGTCGTTCTGCGCGGACGCCACCCCCTTCTTCGCGTCGTCGCTGCGGGAATGAACCTTCGCTCGCGCCTCAGCGGGATCAGCACGGGGGATCAGGCGATCTTCGTACGTCGGGAGGTCTTCGAGCGCATGGGCGGCTTCGAGCCCATTGCCCTCATGGAGGACGTCGCCCTGACCCGGCGGCTCAAGCGAGAGGGCAGGCTCGCGCCCCTGCGCGTGAAGGTCGATACCTCCGGTCGGCGATGGGAGGCGCACGGCCCGATCCGGACCATTCTGTTGATGTACGCGCTGCGTCTGGCCTATGCCGTCGGTGTCCCGCCGGACCGGATCGCTCGCTGGTACCACGATCGCTGATGTCCGCACCGGGTCTGCCCGTGACCCGCAGCCGCCGCCGTCGAGCTACGATGGCCGACTCTCGCTCCTGGGGGCGCTCGCGGGTTCTTCGGAGACCCGAGCGAGGCCCGGTCTTCCGAAGCAACGGGCGTCCTCACTTGCGCGGGGGTCGCCTGCGGATCATCTCGGCCTGGGTGCGGCGGTTTCGCGCGTTCACACCCATGACGAACGAGACGTCGTCGCCCGGCCCAAGGACGTCGTCGGCCGGAAGCTCGCATTGGCTTACGTGGAAGAAGACCGTTTCGCCTTGCTCGCCAAAGGCGATGAAGCCGAAACCGCGCGCGGCGAAGTAGCTCGACACAGATCCCTCGAGCCGCGCTCGCTCGCGGCCGAGGATGAAGCTCAAGGTGGGGGGCAACGGCGCGTCAACGATCGAGGTCGTGGGTGCCTGCTGCTGGTCCGACGAGTCGATTTGGGTAAGCAACTCGAGAAGGCGCTGTTTCTCCGCTTCGCCTGCGGCCTCCTGGTTGGAGGCCGTCCGCAGGTAGGGAAGCGCGCGGGCCAGTTGACCATGCTCCATGAGAATCTGACCGATGCGCGTCTCGACGATGATGGCGAGAGTCGAGCCCGGCGGAACACGACCACCAGCCAGACGTTCGAATTCCTCCAACGCCGAACGAGGCCTCGACAGGGCGAGCTGCAATTCGGCCAGTTCGATGCGCGTCTGAACCTCGCCCCGCGGGTGGCGATCGAGAGATTCGATGAGCACGGTGGCGGCTTCGGCGAGGCGACCGTGGCGACGCAGAAAGGAGCCGAGCGTCACCAGGGCGACTTCTCCCCGGGGAAGTCGAGATGCCTGGCGCAGAGCGTCCTCGGCTTCGCTCGGGCGTTCGGCCTGCTCGTAGGCACGCCCGAGGCGTTCCCAGATCACCGAAGAACGGGGATCCAGATCGCGGGCTTCCTCGAGGCATCGGATCGCGGCCTCTGGCTGCTGGTCGCGCAGGAAGGTCTCTCCGTAGCTGGCCAGGCGATGTTCGTGGCGGATCACGGGTTCCAAGGCGCGATCATCGAGAGCAGCGCACCGGTCCAGAGCCTCTCGGGCGCTTGCGGTCTCCCCGATCTCGCGCAGATTCCGGGCGAGGTGGAAGATGACCTGGATCTGGATGCCTCGGCTACGCTCCCGCTGCTCCGGCGGTGAGGACGAAAAGCAGGTGTCCGCCGCCGCGAATGCCTCGGCCGCAGCCCGCGGGCGGTGCAGCCGTTCCAGGCAATAGCCCTTGCGGAAAAGGCACAGGTGGTAGCTGCGGAAGGTCTCGAGAGCGCGGTCGTACCAGGCCAGCGCGCGAAGCCAGCGTTTCTTGCGCTGGAAGTACCACCCGATCTGGCAGTGGTAGAGCGCGGCGCGCTGGGGGTTGAGTTCGACGCATCGCAGGAAGAGCTGCTCGATGCGAGCTTCATTCCCGATCAGAGAGTAGGTGCGCGCCAGTTCGAGAATGACTTCGAGGTCGTCCCAGGCCGGCGAATCGCGATCGATCCTGCCCCATTTGGCAACGATGCGGTCGAGTTGGCCGCGCTCGCGGAGGTCGCGTAGCTCGCGTGCGTCGGCCGAGCCCTCCTGTCGATTCACGGAGATGAGATGCCTCCCTGGACCCTTCGACCCTCGATCTGCAGCGGGCTGCGAGTCAACATCTGCAACGCCAACGGATACAGTCGGTGTTCCTGTTCGAGGATACGAGCCGAGAGGGTTTCCTCCGTATCTCCGTCGAGCACGGGGACGGCCGCCTGCGCGAGGATGGGTCCGTGGTCCATCTGTTCATCGACGAGGTGGATCGTCACGCCCGTCACCTTTGCTCCGTACTCCAGCGCCTGGCGTTGGGCGTGCAGACCGGGAAACGCGGGCAAGAGGGCCGGATGTACATTGACGACCCGATGGGGGAAGGCGTCGAGTAGTTGGGGGGTGACGAGACGATCGAAGCCCGCGAGCGCCACCGTGTCGACGTCGTGCGCGCGGAGGGCATCGACGAGAGCCTGGTCGAAGTCCTCGCGGCGGGCAAAGTC
The DNA here is from genome assembly GCA_029976905.1 of bacterium. Lineage (GTDB taxonomy): Bacteria > Desulfobacterota > Binatia > UBA12015 > UBA12015 > VGTG01. Next base: position 8,355 of record JAPOLW010000057.1, read on the forward strand.
ACCGTGTGCGACGACGGCGGTGGGTACGCCACGACGCGCGGCGAGTGCAAGACCACCGGCGCCGGCGCGGTTGCTGATGACGATCCGGGGCCGAGCGTGCAGGCGCCCCTCGCTCGATGCCGCGAGGATCGCCTCGAGGTTCGAGCCGCGACCGGAAATGAGAATGCCGAGATTCATCGGAGCCTTGTCCCCATGTGGGAGTGCGAGGCACTCTCTTAGAACGATCGCATCAAAACTCAAGAGCGGCGGGCGGCGATGGCTCGGAGGTGCATGGGCGCCTCCGGCAGACCCCGGTCGGTGTCCTGGGCATCGATCACGCGCAGGCCGACCCCCCCGGCGGTCACCAGCTTCCGCAGCTCGCCCGGCCCCAGGCAAAAGGCGGCCCGGGGGTGCCCGGTCGCTTCGAATTGTTCGATCCCGAAGGTCTCCACGACCAGCAAACCGTCGGGCTTCAGCAGGCGGGCCAGTTCCGCAAAGAGCGCGCGGTCCAGAAATCGCGTCTGCACGATCAGATCGAAGACGCCGCGGCGCAGCGGCAGACGGCCTGCATCGGCTTCGAGCGCCTGGATCGACGGGGCCAGGCGTGCGGCCGCGCGAAGATTCTCCCGATCCCGGTCGAGCGCGATCACGCGGCAGCCATGGTCGGCCAGCAGACCGGCGTGACGGCCCCGCCCGCAAGCGAGATCGAGTGCAAGGGGCCGCGGCCGCGCCCGGGTCATTTCGATGACGTGACGCTCCACGAAGGGCGAGGGCTCGCCGGCGCTCGGTCCGCAACGAGGTGGGCGGGGTGTTCGAGGCCCGGGCATCACGACCCCCTCTGTTCGATTGGGGTCCGGGCAAGGACGGCGAGACCCAGGCCGACCGCGCCGGCCCTGGCCAAAGCGACCGCACAGGCGCGCGTGGTCGCTCCGGAGGTCAGAACGTCGTCGACGAGCAGGACCCGGAGCCCCGCCACTCGTGGGGAAGCGGTGAAGGCGCCGCGGACGTTGCGCGTCCGAAGGCGGCGGCTGGAGCCCGCCTGGTCGGGCTGCCGGCGGCGCCGGACCAGAGCCCCGGGCGCAAAGCGACCGCTTCTCGGCTGGTCTCGTGCGAGGGCACGCGCCAGGAGGGCGGATTGGTTGAAACCGCGCCGGGCCAGCTTGGAGGGATGCAACGGAACCGGCACGACGACGTCGTAACAGAGATCGAGGAAAATCGGGTTCCGGGAGAACAGGTCGACGAGCGCACCACCGGCTTCGGGGTCGCCTGCGTACTTCCACCGCGAGAGGAGCCGGGCCAACATCCCCCCTTCCTCGTAGCGAAAGCCGGCCCGGGCGTCGCCAAAGGGTGGCGGATGGCGCTCGCAACGCCCACAGAGGGGGCCCGCCCCGGGGAGCGCGCAGTGGACGCAGCCCGCGCCGCAGACGGCCAGGAGGCCGCGGCAAGCGCCGCAGAGCGCGGGCGGGCCCGCAGAGCGGCGCAATCGATCGCAGCCGGGGCAGCGCGATGGGTAGAGAAGATCGCGTAGAAGGTCTAGCATCGTGGTGGTCGGTCGAATTCGTCCGGGGCGTAGCGCGAACCCGCGATGAAGACGAGCGCGGGATCGGCTTTCATGTACGGCCGGCCTGAGCGAGCGGGGAGGGGAGGATGCTGAGGTTCTTGATCGGCGTTGGGTTGGGCGCGGCCCTCATGTACTGGTATTTGACCGGCAGGATTCCGCTGCGTGGCGAAGTGGAGAGGTTGCTCTCGGCCACCGCGTCCTCGTATTCCGACTCGGAGTACGTGGTCGGGCGGGTCGAAGACGGCAACTGAGCACGAGGTTCATGAAGCAACTACCCATCATTACGAAGCTCAAGGCAGAACTGGCCGAACTCCAGCAGGAGATGTCCCAGGACCTGCCGAAGCGACTCGAGGAGGCTCGCGCGCACGGAGATCTTCGTGAAAACGCGGAATACGACGCAGCCAAGAACCGGCAGGGGCTGGTCCGCGCGCGCATGGCCCAGATCCGCGAGCGGCTGGGCGACCTCGCGATGTACGACCCCGGCCGCATCCCTCGTGACCGCGCGTCCTATGGGAGTCGGGTGACGGTCGAGGACGCCGAATCCGGCGACGAGATCGAGTACCTCATCGTCTTTCCCGAGGAAGTCGAGCGGGGCGCGGCGACCATTTCGATCAGCTCGCCGATCGGTCAGGCGCTGCTCAATAAATCCGTCGGCGACGAGGTCGTCGTTCAGACCCCCAATGGCCGCAAGACCATCGAAGTGGTCGAACTCGAGACCCTGCATGACCGGGAGGGCTGAACCGGCCTTCGCTCGATTCCGTCCAGATTCCGGGTAGTTGTCGCTCCGTCTGGGGCATGCTATCGCTTCTTCTACGCTTTTCGCCGAAAAGCGGGCTCCACGCCCGCTTTTTTTGTTTCCGCAGCTCCGGTCGGGCGACGGAGGGGGAAAGGCGATTTCGGAAAATCATGTCGAGCGAACAGCTGAAAAAGGCGGTTGTGGAACTCGCCGGGCCGGTTGCGGAAGCGCACGGGCTCGAACTGGTCGAGGTGGAGCTTGCGCCGGGGGCCGGCCGCACGGTTTTGCGCCTGATTCTCGACCGCGAGGGCGGGATCACGATCGACGATCTAGCGGAGATGAGCCGCGAGATGGGCGACGTTCTCGACGCCCACGACGCCATCGCGATCAAATATACGCTGGAATGCTCCTCCCCGGGCGTCAACCGACCGCTGAAGACGCCGGCCGACTTCCTTCGATTTTGCGGCAAGGAGGTTGCGCTGCGCACCAGCACGACGATCGAGGGCGCACGAAACTTCGCCGGCCTCCTGCTCACCGCAGGGGAGGACGGAATCGAGATCGAGGATCGGTCACACGGGCGCCTGCGCGTTCCGTACGGATTGATCCAAAAGGCCAATTACGAGCACGACTTCGCCCGGGACTTCCGGGGCGAGCGAGATTGAGGGACGAAGATGGAGCTTCCGCTCGGGCGTGTCATCGAACAGGTCAGCAAGGAAAAGCAGATCGACCGCGACGTCGTGATCGAAGCGGTCGAGAGCGCGATGGTGCAGGCGGCCCGGAAGATGCTGGGCGCCGAGCGCCAGATCGAGGCGCAATACAACCAGGACATCGGAGAGGTCGAGCTCTTCGAGATCAAGCGCGTCGTCGACGAGGTCATCGACCCCTTGTCGGAGATCACGCTCGATACGGCACGCCGAAGCTACGACGAAGAGGCGGAGGTCGGCGACGAGTTCCTCGCCAAGCTGCCCCGGAGCGATTTCGGCCGCATCGGCGCCCAGGCGGCCAAGCAGGCCATCATTCAGAAGGTCCGCGATGCCGAGCGCGAAATCATCTACAACGAGTTCAAGGACCGCAAAGGCGAGATCTTCTCGGGGATCGTTCAGCGATTCGAGCGCAAGAACATCATCGTCAACCTGGGCCGGACGGACGCAATCCTGCCCGAGCGCGAGCAGATCCCGCGGGAGCGCTACCGGCAGGGAGATCGCATCCGCGCCTACATCTACGACGTCGACCTGACGGCCAAGGGCCCGCAGATCATTCTCAGTCGGACACACCCGAATCTGCTGATCGAGCTCTTCCGACAGGAGGTGCCCGAGATCTACGAGGGCATCGTCGAGGTGAAGGCTGCCGTCCGCGAGCCCGGGGGCCGCGCGAAGATCGCCGTGGTCTCTCATGACCGTGACGTGGATCCCGTGGGCGCTTGCGTCGGAATGCGGGGAACCCGCGTACAGGCGGTCGTGCAGGAGCTGCGCGGCGAAAAGATCGACATCATCCACTGGACCGGCGATCCGGCGGAGTTCGTGTGTCGGGCGCTCGCACCCGCGAAGGTTTCGAAGATCATTCTGGACGAGGACGAACACTCGATGGAGGTCATCGTCCCCGACGATCAGCTCTCGCTCGCCATTGGGAAGAAGGGCCAGAACGTGACGCTGGCGTCGCGTCTGACCGGCTGGCGTCTGGACGTGCGGGGGGAATCCGAAGCGGACGAGGAAGTCCGTCAGGCCCGCGCTTCTCTGACCGGGATCCCGGGTGTGAGCGACGTCACGGCAGAGTTGTTGATGCAGCACGGATTCAAGTCCGCCGAAGAGGTATCCGAGACGGCCGTCGAGACGCTTGCGGAGGTCG
>JAPOLW010000580.1 GCA_029976905.1 bacterium
GATTCGCGGTCAGGTCGGGCTACGCGGGGATCTCTTCTTCTTCGACGTCGATGATCGCCTGACGCCGCAGCGACCCGACCGGAATTTCGTCGCCGTGCCCCTCGAAGGACAGACCCACGATGGCATCGTCAGTCCCAAGTTGAACCTCATCGTCTCTCCCTTCGAAGCGAACCATACCGAGCTGTATTTCAACTTCGGGACGGGCTTTCATTCCAACGATGCTCGCGCGGTCGTGACCACGGGCCGCGATGGTCTCGTGCGAGCGGTCGGCGGAGAGACGGGATTTCGCGGGAATTGGATCGAGGGTCTCGATCTCGCATCCGCGGTCTGGATCCTCGATCTCGAGGACGAGTTGGTCTTCTCGGGCGATGGGGGCGACGTCGAGGCCGAGGTGGGCCGGAGCACGGGGAATTTCTTTCCCGCCGGTGCTTCGCGCCGCTGGGGTGTGGACTTCTACGGGCGCTACGATCTCGGCCGTTGGGTCTATCTCGACTACGACCTGGCCTGGGCCTCTCCTCGTCTGAAGGAGGGCGGGTTCATTCCCCTGGCGCCGACGCTCTACATGAACGGGGGCCTCACCTTCGACTACGAGGGGTTTGGGGCGGCGCTTCGCTTCCGCTCCCTGGCCGATCGCCCTGCGAACGAAGAGGGAAGCATCATCGCGCCCGGCTGGGCACTTCTCGACATTCTCCTGCGTTATCGCTGGGAGAACGTGGAGCTATCGCTCGCCTTGCTCAACGTCACCCAGACGGCCTGGAACGAATCCCAGTTTGCCGAGGCGAGTTGTTTGCGCGGGGAGGAGGCGTCGGGGCAGCCCTGTCCGACCAGCGGCCGTCAGCCGACGCGCATGATCCGCGCCGATGGCGTCGAGGACCTCTCCTTCACCGCAGGGATGCCCTTTGCCGTCCGGGGCGGCGTGCAGATCTTCTTCTAGGACGACGCCCCCGGGCGCCCTGCCCACGGGTCGTCGCCCGGGAAGCAAGCGTGTTGGGCAAACGGCCTCAGTCGGCGAGCCAGTTGCCGTGTGCGCCGAACGGAACGCGCCGCGGCAGGCGTACGCGAGCGACCGGCGGACCGGCGAAGTTCTGGGCGTCGAGGATGACCAGATGCGAGGCGTCCTCGTTGCCGTCGTAGGCGATGCACAACACCCATCCATCGTCCTCGCCGGCATCCGCGGCGCGCGGCGCGAAGCAGGGTTCGCCGCCGTACCAACCGGCCCCCAGGTCATGGGTCTCACGGCGCCCGGTCTCGAGGTCGTATTTGTAGAGGGTCGAAGCAAAGGTAAGCGTCGGCGCGGCGGCGTCGAGTCCCATCACGTATCCGTAGCGTGCGGGCAGACCGGTGCGGCGCTCGTCGACGCGGGGGAAGTCCCCGGGAGCGTCGTCGATCTGCTCTTCGGACACGCGCCCGCTCGCCGTGTCGATCGTCCACCGCCAGAGGCGGCCGGCATCGTCTTCGCCGTCTCCGATATCGCCCAGTCCGTCACGCATGGCGTGGGGCTGCCGACAGACGTGCAGGACGATCCGGTCGCCGTCCTCGTGGGCGTTCAAGGGATGGAAGACGAAGCAGGGGTCGATGTCGTACCACCGGATGTCGGCGTTGGTGCCGGTGCGGGGCATGACGCCGAGTCGGGCGCCCACCTCCGGGGTCCACTGGAAGCCCGGGTTCGGTCCCTCGAGGGAGAACACCAGCGGCAGATCCATGAAGATCACGTTGTTCCGCGTGACGTTCCAGTCGTGCATCATCACCGGCCGCGGCACCTCGATGGCCTCGTGCTGGACGAGACCTCCCGAGGCGTCGAGACGGTAGTAGTGGACGTAGGGCTGCTGCATCATCGTGTAGCCGAAGGCGAGGAGTTCCCCGGTCTCCGGACAGACGCGCGGGTGGGCGGTGAACGGCGTCGTCAGCCGTCCGTCGAAGTCCACGCAGCCGACCGTGTCGAGGTTGCGGTCGATCGCCCAGGGCACGTGCGCCTCCTCGAGGACGAGGATGCGTCCCGCGTGTGGCACGACGTGCGTATTGGCCGGAGACGCCTGGGGCTGGCCCAGCGCCTCCATCATGTTCATGTCCTTCTCGTAGTAGGGCGTCCGGACGAAGCGGTTTCGGTACGAGGCGCGACCGTCCCGGAGTTCGACGGCATGCACCATGCCGTTGCCGAAGAACCAGTGATCGGAGTACCCGGACCGTGGATTCATGCCATTGCGGAGATAGAGGCCCGACAACGCGGCCGGAATCTCGCCTTCGACGACCAGGTCGGTGGCATCGAGCTCGTCCTGGACCGGTGCCCAGTTCCCCTGGAGATGCCACGAAAGATTTTCGTTCTGGCGTTCGACCGTCATCGTCTGGCTCCTCTGCGCGTCTGTGGCGCTCTCGACTATCCTTCCTCTAATCCGCCTACGGCGATGACTCAAGGGGCCGCCGGTGCCGCCGGCGTGCGGGAATGCTACGGCCCGGCCCATGGCGGCACGCACACGTTTGACCCTCGTGCGTCACGGGGAGACCATCGCCAACATCGACGGAGTCTGGCACGGCTCGACGGATACGCCCCTGACCGAGAGGGGCCATCTCCAGGCCGAGCGGGTGGCGGTGTATCTCTCCGGTGGGCAGGGCCCGCCCGTCGACGCGATCTACAGCAGCGACCTCCGACGCGCCGCGCATACGGCGCGTCCGATCGCGAGCGCGCTGGGACACGAGGTGCGGCAGTGGCCGGAGCTTCGGGAGTACGATCTCGGTCGCTGGGAGGGCAAGACCTTTCGGGAACTCTTCGAAGTCCATCGTCTGTGGGAACACATGGCCGCGGATCCGGACTACGCGCCGCACGGAGGCGAGTCGCCGCGCCAGGTGACGGACCGCCTGGTCGATGCCTTTCGACGTGTGGCTTCCGCGCACCCG
>JAPOLW010000581.1 GCA_029976905.1 bacterium
GGCGGGGATGCCACCGCGGATCTCTCAGAGGAGTGCGCCGTCCTGCTGTCGTCGTGGCTCCTGGCGCAGGAACTCAAGTCCTCTCTCGACGTCATGGCCCAGCTGGCCGCCGGTCCGTCCGCGCCTCCGCCATGGCTCGAGAACCTGCCGCTCGTCGGCCCGTGGGTCGCCCAGGCCCTGGAAGGATGGCGCCAGGACCCCGACGCGATCCCTCGCCTCCTGGTCCGCAATGCCGACCGTATCCAGGAGATCTCGCTGACGCTGATCGGCGGCCTGGGGCGAAACCTCACGAAGGTCGGGCTGACGATCCTGACGGCCTTCTTCTTCTACCGCCACGGGGACGAGATCGTCTTCCAGGCCGGAGCCGTGGCCCGCCGCTTCATGGGAGAGCGAGCCCAGCACCGCTTCGAGGTCGTGAGCCAGACCATTCGCGCGGTTCTCTACGGCCTTCTCCTCACCGCCATGGCGCAGGGACTGCTGGCCGCGATCGGCTACGGAGCAAGCGGCGTCCCCGCCCCTGTCTTGCTCGGAGCTCTCACCAGCCTGCTGGCGCTCATTCCCTTTGGCGCTCCGCTCATCTGGCTCCCCGCCGCCCTCTGGCTTCTCGCCGGTGGATCGACCCTCGCGGGGCTCGGCCTGCTGGCCTGGGGCGCCCTCGCCGTCAGCGGAATCGACAACGTGCTGCGCCCCCTGTTCATCAGTGGCGCGACCCGGGTTCCCTATCTCCTGGTCTTCTTCGGCGTGCTCGGCGGCATCAGTGCCTTTGGACTCATCGGCCTCTTCGTCGGGCCAACGCTCCTCTCGGTCCTCCTGGCCCTGTGGCGGGAGTGGGTCGCGGAGGAAGTCCTCCAGGCGCCCGAAGAACCTACGGTGGAGGAAGACCCCTCCTGAAGCCGTCGGAGGCGGCTCCTAGAGGCGCAGGATCAACTCCACGAAGGCGTAGTCGAGATTCCGGGTCAGGAAGTTCGCCGCGACGATCCCCTGCCCGAAGCCATGGCCGTAGTAGGCGTGCAAGGTCACGTTCCGGGTCGGTGTCCAGAGGATCGAGAAATCGACCAGGTAGGCGAGCTCGTAACGGCCTCCGGCGGGCACGCCGCCGTATCCGAAGAAGGTATCGCTGGTCGCCCCGCCACCGAAGTAGGCGAAATCGGCACCGTCGTTCACACGCAGCCAATGCAAATCGGATCGCAACGCGAGGGTCGGGTGCGGCGTGAGGAACACCTCCACGAAGACGTCCTGGTTGTTCATCATGTTGTAGAAAGGAGTCTGCGCGTAGACCCGGGCGGTGGGAAGCATCTGGAAGAAGGTCGTATGCCGGTCGTCGTCGGGATCGGCGTCCCCCGAACCACGGGTGATTCCGGTGCGCAGCCACGGCTCCCCCCAGACATCCGGGAGGGCGTAGCCCACCTCGGCCGTGAAGGCCCAGGCCTTATGATCCTGTTGCTGCCACTCCCCCCATTGTCCAACCCCCCACGCCAGCACGTCGGCGCGCCCCGGTCCGATCGGCTGCACGTGCACGACGTTCGCACCGAGGGTCGTGACCACGATCTTCTCCCCCCGCGACGCCTCCCTCTCGCGCAGCGGACGATTGTCGAACACGACGATGTCTCGCCCGTCCCGATAGCGGTACCAGAACAGCCGCCCGAGCGTGTTCGGATTCGTCTCCGCGTCACGAATGTTCAGAGAGGCCCCACCGACATGGATCGCGCGGATGTTCGGATTGGCATCGATTTCGAATCCACCCTGTGTTGGCACGAACCCAAAGCCGGTGACGTTGAGGTGGTCGTTCTGCCAGGCCACCTTGCCGCCGTCGAAACTCCGACCGACCATGGTGTATTCGAAGGGGCCGATGAGACGCTGGCCGATGCGACGTTCGAGGAGCGTCTGTAACGCGGGGTTGCGGGCCGGCGCCTGCAGGCCCCCGAGGTAGGGCATACGGCCACCCATGATCGAGAAACCATCGAGCGCGCCCCATCCGCGCACCCGGGCCCAGCCGTTGCGAAGGCTCGGAGACTGCTGAAAGCGCCGCGCCGTGTTGGCGTAGTAGACGCCGCCCGGTCCGGGGCCGCCGGGGGCGGGCAACGCGGCGAGAAGGCTGTGCTGGAATTGCGCGAAGACCTCGAGTCGGTCCATCTCGAAAGCGACTCCGAGCTTGAAGCGATTGGCGGGGAAGTTGTAGCTCGAGTTGGGCGCGTCTCCGGCCGGATCCGTCTTCCACCAGTCTACGAATTCACCGCGGGTCTGGTTGCTCGCCGAGATCCGGATCCTGGAGTCGCCGGGACCGTCGAACACGAACGGCGGAATCTCGAACGCACCCAGGGCCGGCGCGCTCCACAGCACCGCCACGAAGGCGACCAGGTGTCGGCTCCACGGTCGGGCCCTCTCGTTTGCTCGGCCACGGACCACCGGGGTGTTTTGAAACGCGATAGGGACATGCGGTCAAGCAGGCGGCGATAGCGGCCCGTTCGCCGGTCACCCCGCCGCTGGAAATCCCGAAGAAGCCCGGCTAGGGATGGCGCAATGAAGATTCTCCGTCTCGCCCTCGTCGCCGCCCTTGGTTTTTTGATGACCGCCCCTGGGTTCGCAGCCGATGGATCCGCTCCGGCCGAGGCCAAGGCTCCGGCCGAGGCCAAGGACCCCATCGCCCAGATCGACGCCTTCATCGCGGAGCAGAAGATCGACAAGAGTGGCGACTGGAAGACCAGCCTTGCGAAGCCTCCCAAGCTCTCATTCGACCCGGCCCGCAAGTACTTCTGGGTCATCGAAACGAACGTCGGCAAGCCCATCAAGATCCGGCTCATGCCGGACGTGGCCCCCATGCACGTCTCGAGCACCCTCTATCTGACGCGCCTCGGCTTCTACGACGGCACGAGCTTCCACCGGGTGATC
>JAPOLW010000582.1 GCA_029976905.1 bacterium
GCCGGCGGTCGAGACCTTCCCGACCGCGGCGCCCGCTCGTTCGAACTAGAGGGCGCTATTGATCCGCGTCGGGGCCGCGAGCAAAGCGCCGGTCCGGTGATTCCATCACCAGGGCGTCCATGACGTGGAAGATGCGCTCGAGCCAGCGACCGCCCTGTGCGTCTTCACAGAGCCCGACGGCGACGTACCGGCGGCCTCCACGCTCGACGATGGCGCTGTCGGCGTGCCACTGCTGCCAGCTGCCCGATTTGCGGAAGATCTCGGCGGCGGGGTCGATGCGGTCGAGGGCTTTGACGAATTTGTGATGGATGGCCGAATCCGCCATCAGCGACTTCATCTTGCGGCTGGCTTCTTCGTCGACCAGATCCCCGCTCTCGAGCATGTAGTAGAAACGTGCGACCTGCATGGCGGTCGCCCCGTGCGAGAGGTTGTGCAGCGGGTCACGTCGCCAGAGGCCGGCCTTCCCATAGTCCTTGCCCGCCCAGAGGCCGCCGTTGCGTGTGGCGTCGTAGAGGCGGTACTCGTCCGAACGGAGTACCTCGGCGATATATTCCTTGCCGACCCTCTCCATCATCGCCGTGGCCGCCCGGTTGGAGGAGCGCTGGATCATTTGGTGGAGGAGGCTCTCGTTCTCCGCGGTGAGTTCCAGTTCTCCGTCTTCGATGCGCTCGAAGGCGGCCAGCAGAATGGCGATCTTGGGCAGGCTTGCCGCATAGATCATGACGTCGCCGTTGACCGCGGCGGCACGCGGGGACCCGATGTCGGTAATGTCGACGACCGCGACGCCGAGGGTTTTGTTCCGGATCGCTTTGGAGAAGCCCAGGGTGTCGAGACGCTGCTCGAGTTGGCGCTGGAAGACCGGATCGATGGCCTCCCAGAGGTCCGCCTGGCCCGGGGCGGGTGTGACGGCTTCGGGCGTGGCTTCCGTATCGTCGGCTGGCGCGGCGCCCGCACCGAGGCCGAGGAGGGCTGCGGCCACAAGAGCCGTGAGCGCCCGGCGTTCAGGCCGCATCGAGATCTTCCTGCCGGTTCGCCTCGGCGACTCGTCCATGTTGCACCACCACTCCCACCCCGATCGCCAGCCATACTAGAGCGAGCGCCGAGTTGAGCAAGAAGAAGGAGCGCGTGGACAAAGCCAGGACCTGGACGCCGAGCAAAACGGTGAGTGCGGCCAATCCGTCGCCGAGACGGACGTAGAAGGTCGAGATCGCCGGCTTCGCCTTGAATTTCATCTCGGCCGTCGTCGGCAGCCACAGGACCTGGGAGGCCGTGTTGTTGATCGAGTAATCCGTAGCGTTTTCGGCGATTTTCATCACCCTCACCACTGCCAGTATCGGCAGGAATGCCATGGTCGTATATCCGATCAGGGCAATCGTGGGAAGCAGGAGAAGGATGGCGCCGAACCCGCCGAAGGCCAGCAGTCGAGAGGCCACCAGGGACTGCAGAACCAGGGCCGTGAGGTTCACCCAAAAGAAGAAATCCCCGTAGAAGGCCGTCGTTGCCTCGCGGACGAGGTGGATGACCTGCTTGGGGTCGTCGATGCCGTCGGCGGCGACGTCTGCCTCGAGGGCCTCCTGCACGACGCGGAAGAGTAGGTTTTCGCCGTTCGTATTCACCCAGGCGTTGATCAGGGTGATCGCCGCGACCAGTACGAGGTAGGGGTGGGCCCGGATGAGGGCGAAGGCGCCACGGCCCGGATCCTCGCTTTCGGGTGGGGCGTCCCCGGTCCCGGAGGCGAGCGTCTGGCCTTCGCCGAGCGGCCCGCGGGTATCCGCGCGGCGTGTCAGCCAGATGGAAAGAGCCAGGGGCAGGTTGGCCAGAAGCAGGAGCGTGCCGCTGTCGAGGAGTTCGCTCTGGACCACCTGCTCGACGATGAACGAGCCCGCCGTGGCTCCCGAGGTCGCTCCGATCGCGATCAAGGGCAGGAGGCGTCGTCCTCGTTCATCTGTGTAGAGGTCCGCGGCGAACGCCCAGAATTGCGCCACCACGAAGAGGCCGAACATGCCGACCCACAAGTAGAAGGCAATGCCCATGCCCGGCAGATTGCGCAGGAAGAAGTTGGGCTGCAGGAACCAGAAGAGCACCAGGTTCGACATGCAGAACAGGGTGGTGCGGGAGATCAGCTCGGCTCTGGGCAGAATCGAAGAGAGCCGGGCGTAGATCCCGATGGCGCCCAGAAAGAGAATGCTCTGGCCAAAGCTGGAGTAGGCCTTCACCTCCATCTTGGAGAGGCCTTCGATCGCCGACACCGCGATCCAGCCGTCGCGCAGTGGCTTGACGAAATAGTAGGCGCACAGGATCAGGAAGACGTTGACGAAGAGCAGAAGGGCGGTGGGCCCCTCCCCGGGACGGACCTCGGTGAAGATCCGCAGGAAACGCTCGAGTCGCGTGGGTTCCTTCATGCCGCAGGCCGGGTGTCGATGGGGAGGGAGGCGGTCCGGTCGGTCGCCCGGGGTCCGCGTCGGGCCGTATGTCGCCGGTCTTCCCCCTCCGGGACGGGGCCGGTTCCGGCGCCGGGCCGCGAGGCCCCGGCGCGCGCCGGGAGGCGGCGCCCCGCGTACGCCGCCATTCGTGCGTTTTCGTTGCCGCTTCCCCCGATCACGACCCCCACCGATCACTCCCATACGACGGGAGCCTGCACGTCACAAGGCGAGGACCGGGCTGCGGTGCCGGGGGATCGCGCGCCGGCGCTGGACCGGGCCACGCCGGCGCGGGCGTCACCGCTGGACCGGGCCACGCCGGCGCGGGCGTCACCGCTGGAATGATCGCGAGCGACATGGCAGGAATTGCGTGGGCGCTCCTCGTCGTCCAGTCTGGATCGAATCATGTCGCAACGCGGATCGCGCGAGAAGGAGACGCCGGCCGGTGGAATCGATGCTCTG
>JAPOLW010000583.1 GCA_029976905.1 bacterium
TCGCGCTGGGCCGCCGCGCGGACCATCCGCTGCTCTCGGCGGGCGCGGCCATCACCGACCCGGCCCAGGTCTATCGCCACTTCCACGCACGTCTCGCGGGTCTGCGCCAGGAGCGTTTCTACGTCTTGTTGCTCGACGGAAAGGGGCGCTTGATGCGCGAGTTGCGGGTCTCGGAAGGGACCCTCACGGCGAGTCTCGTGCATCCCCGCGAGGTCTTTCGTTTCGCCCTGCGTGAGGCAGCCGCCTCGCTCGTGCTCGTCCACAACCACCCGAGCGGGGACCCGAACCCATCGGCCGAGGACGAATCACTCACCCGGCGGCTGCGCGCTGCCGGGGAACTCCTCGGCGTGGCGATCCTCGACCACGTGGTGATCGGGCGTGGTCGCTGGTTGAGCTTCGCCGAAACGGGCCGACTTTGAGGGCGACCGCGGTCGGCGGTGCCGACGTTGCGGGCGACCGTGGTCGGCGGTGCCGACGTTGCGGGCGACCGCGGTCGGCGGTGCCGACGTTGAGGGCGACCGTGGTCGGCCACCGCCGCCGTGCGGGCGCAAGCGTTGGTGTAGGTGGGTCGCGACCCTGCGAGAGGCGGCCTAGAAGGGGATATCGTCGTCGCCGCCGGTCTCGTCGAATCCGGGCGGAGGCGCATCGGGGCCACCAAAACCGCCACCACCACCGCCGCCACCACCACCGCCGTCACCGCGACCACCCAGGAAGCGCACGTCGCGCGCGACGATCTCGGTCACGTAGCGCTTGATGCCCTCCTTGTCCTCGTAGTTGCGTGTGCGGATTTCTCCCTCGACGAAGACCTCGCGGCCCTTTTGCAGATATTTCGAGCAGGTCTCCGCCTGCGGCCCCCAGACGACAATCTTGTGCCACTGGGTTTCTTCCTTGCGCTCGCCGCTGGACTTGTCCTTCCAGACCGAGCTGGTCGCCAGGTTGAAATTCGCCACGGCGCGGCCATTGGGCGTGAAACGCAACTCCGGATCCGCTCCGAGGCGGCCTACGATGATCGCCTTGTTGACCGACATTCCGACTCTCCTTCGTCTCTGCCTCCCCCGGGGACCGTCTCCTCGAGGCCATGCAGCCTTCGCGTACAACGCCGGAGGCCGTCGGGCAATGCGCGCCCTTTCAATTGACATGGCGCAGGCCGGTCCGTAGGGGTGCGCCGTGGGGGACGGGTCTCCCGCCAGGTAGAAGGGAAGCGGAGAGGGATTGGCTGGGGCCGTACGCATCGTACCGTTGGGGGGATTGGGCGAGATCGGGCTCAACATGCTTCTCGTCGAGGCCGACGGGGCGGCGCTCGCCATCGATTGCGGAGTCCTCTTTCCCGAGCGCCCCGGGCTGGGCATCGATCTGCTGCTGCCCGACCTCACCTATCTCCGGGAGCGGCCCGGGTACCTCAAGGGCGTCGTGCTCACCCATGGGCACGAAGACCACATCGGGGCGCTGCCGCGGCTGCTCGAAGAGATGCCGGTGCCGGTCTTCGGTCCGCGGCTGGCCGCGTCGCTCGCCGAGGCCAAGCTGCGACGCAACGAGATCGACGCGACCGTCGAGGTGCTCGAGCCGGGTACGCACTTCCAGGTCGGCCCTTTCGAGATCGAGCCGATCCATGTGACGCATTCGATCGTCGATGCGTGCGCGCTCGCGATTCGCACGCCGCAGGGTGTGATCCTGCACAGTGGCGACTTCAAGATCGACCCCAACCCCGTCGACGGTCGCGCCGCCGATCTGGCGCGTATCGGCCGGTGGGGTGACGAGGGTGTCCTTCTGCTACTTTCGGATTCGACCAACGTGGAGCACGATGGCGTGTGCGGCTCGGAATCGGAAGTAGGGCCGTACATCGAAGAGATCATGCGCCAGACGCCCGGACGGATACTCGTCACGACGTTTGCGTCTCATCTCCACCGCGTGCAGCAGGTCGTCGATGCCGCGGATGCCGCCGGGCGCAGCGTGGCGGTGGCGGGTCGGGGTTTCGAGGAGTCCACCCGTCTCGCCCGCGAACTGGGCTATCTGCGCGCACCGATGGGTGGCTTTCTGAGCGTGAAGCAGGCGATGGCGTTGCCGGCCAGCGAGACGGCTTTTTTGGTGACCGGCTCTCAGGGGGAACCGCGGGCGGCGCTCTCGCAGACCTCCGAAGGGCGCTTCAAGAGCCTGGAGATCGAGCCGGGCGACGGCATCATCCTCTCGTCGCGGACGATTCCCGGCAATGAGCGCTCGGTCCACGCGCTGCTCAATCGCTTCGCGCGGCTTGGCGCCACCATCCATCAGGGACACGATGCGCACGTCCACGTCTCGGGGCATGCCTACCGCGACGAGTTGCGCGAGATGATCCGACTCACGCGGCCGCGGTATTTCGTGCCGGTGCACGGGGAGTACCGTCACCTGGCCGCGCATCGGGACCTCGCGGCCGAGATGGGAATCGCGCGCGACCACATCTTCGTGCTCGAGGATGGCGACGTGTTGGAAATCGACGATGCGGGCGCACGCACCGGCGAGAAGGTTCCCTTCGGTCGTGTTCTGGTCGACGGCTCGGGAGAGGGAGAGATCGGCCTCGAGGTCCTCCGCGATCGCCGACATCTGTCGGACGGCGGCTTCGTGGTCGCGGTGCTGGCCGTCAACCCGAAGACGGGAGAGGTCCATGCGGATCCCGAGATCGTCACACGCGGGCTCTTGCGCGAAGGGGAGGGTGCGGAGGTCCTCGACGATGCGCGCGACCTCGTCATGGACACCCTGCGCGAACTCACGCCCGAGTCCCGCGCCGATTTCCTCGAGGTCGAGGACGAGGTCCGTCGGGTGCTCAAGCGCTACTTTTCCCGCACACGAGGTCAACGACCGCTCATCGTGCCGCACATCTACGAGATGTAGGCGAGCTGTATTGT
>JAPOLW010000584.1 GCA_029976905.1 bacterium
GTCGGTAGATCTCGCCTTCGGGGATCTCGATCTTCACGACTTCCGCGCCGAGATCGGCGAGGAGGGCGCCGGCCGAGGGGGCGGCTACGAAACTCGCCAGTTCGACGACGCGGATTCCGTCGAGAGGAGGTGTCATCGCGTCGCCGTTCTCCGTGCGTTTCCGATCATGGGTGGAAACTCCCATCGGTGTGGCCCGGGGTCAAGGCGGCGGAGTCATTCGCCGAAGGCGTCGAGGACCTCTCCGACGGCGTGCAATTGGCCTCCCGACGTCGAGGACGGCACCAGGATCGGCGTGCGTACACCCGCATCGAACCAGGCCTCGAGGTCTTCGCGGACCCGGGCGAGAGGCCCGAAGAGAGTGACGTCGCGCAGGAAGCGTTCGTGGAGGAGTTCGGGGATGCGGTCGAAGTCCTTCGCGGCCCGGGCCTTCTCGATGGCTTCCATTTCCTCCACGTAGCCTGCCGCCTTCCAGTACTCGCGGTAGTTGGGGAGCGAGACGTAGCCCAGCAGGGTCTTGCGGTTCACTGCGGCTGCGGCCCGGGCGTCGTCCGAGATGCAGACCGGAATCATGTTGCCGATGAAGTAGCCTTCGTCCTCGCGCCGTTCTTCCGGCAGGACTTCGAGGGTGTGGCCGACGTGCGAGCGGGCGACGTTGGCGAAGACGACACCGTCGGCGACCTCGCCGGCGAGGCGCACCATGGGGTCGCGCAGGCCGGCCAGCGTGATCGGGGGCAGATCGCCGACCCGGGGCGCGGCCTGGTATTCCTCGACGAAGCGGCGCATGTCGCTCACCGGCTTGCCGGTCGTCGTGATGCCGAGGTGCCGATTCATCGCGTCGTGGCTCACCCCCGCTCCGAAGCGGAAGCGGCCCCCCGAGAGTTCCTGGATGAAGGCGGCGTGCTGTGCGTAATCGAAGGAGACGCGGGTGTAGATGTTTGCGATCGCGGTGCCGATCTCGATCCGCTCGGTGGCGAGGGCGAGTGCCTGACAGAAGGCCATGCCGTCGCCGAAGGTCGCGCAATGGATTCCCGAAAACCCGGCGCGCTCGACCTCGCGAGCGACATCGAGGGTCTTTCTCCTGCGGCCCGGCATCGCGGCCAGAGAGAGGGCGGGTCTACGGGCGGTGGGCATCGGGAACTCCTTGCTCGGGGGCTAGGGCTTTGCGGCCAGGTGGACGATGACGCGGTAGAGGAACTCGACAGCGGGCTCCAGGCCGTCGGCCGGAATCCGCTCGTCGATTCCATGGGCCCGGCGCCGGTCTTCCTCGGTCAAGGCAATCGGATCGATGCCATAGGCGGGGATGCCGCGGCTGCGCAGGAAGCGCGAGTCGGTCGCGCCGCGGGACATGAAGGGAACGACTGGCGTGCCTGGAAACATCTCCTCGAGCGCGGCGGCGATGGCGGTCGGCCCAGGGCCGTCGAGCGGCGAGGCGGGCGCCGATCCGAAGTCTTCGCTGGCCTCGAATTCGACTTCCGGGTCGTTTACGACGCGCACGAGTTGGTTTTCGATCTCGGCTGCCGTCTCACCGGGGAGAAGTCGGCAGTTGAGGGTCGCGGATACCTCGGCCGGCAGCGCGTTGGCGCGGGTGCCGCCGCGAATCTCCGTCGCCACGCAGGTCGTGCGCAGATTGGCCGAGAGCAGCGGGTCCCGGTCGGCGGCGGTCAGCGCGTCGTAGGGTAGTTCCTTGCCCGCTGCTGCGAGCGCACCCATCGCCTCGGCGAGCGGACCTTTCTCCAGGCGCGCTCGAGCGGCAAAGTTCGCGCGGGTGACCGGTAGCACGCGGGCGGGAAAGCGGTGCCGCCCCACGCGCGTCAGGGCGCGGGAGATGCGGTAGATCGCGTTGTCGCCCAGGGGAACCGAAGAATGCCCCGTCGGACCATAGGTGGTCAGCGTGAAATCCTGATAGGTCTTCTCGGCGGTTTGGAGCTCCAGCCGCGCGGGGCGTCCGTCGTCATCGAGTACCAGACCGCCGCCCTCGTTCAGTGCGACGCCGGCGCGCACGGAGTCCGGATCGTTCTCGAGCAACCATTCGAGGCCGGCCCCGCCGCTCTCCTCGTCGCCGGTCCAGGCGAGGATCACATCCCGGGCCAGCGGGATCCGCGCCTTCTGCAGCAAGAGCAGCACTTCGAGCTCGACGGCGGCCATGCCGAGGTCGTCCACGACCCCGCGTCCGTAGAGATATCCACCCGTCTCCGTCACCTGGTGGGGCGGCACCGACCACCCCTGTCCCTGGGCACCGACCACGTCGATGTGCGCCAGGAGCAGAACCGGCTCGGCGGATCCGTCTCCGCGAAGACGTGCCACGAGGTTCTGGCGCCCCGGAGCGAATTCGGTGATCTCGAACGGAATTCCGGCCTTCTCGAGGCGTTGCGCGCCGATCGCGACGGCGCGGGCCTCGTTCCCTGGCGGGTTGCGTGTGTCGGCGGCGACCAGGGCGTCCAGCAGCTTCCGCGTCGATCGGGAGGCCGCGGCGAAGTCGGGGTTTCCGGGGGCCGGGACGCGGGCCGCGACCCGATGGGAGCTGCAGGCGAAGGCCACGAGGGCGAGGACGAGGACGGCGAATCTCTTCATGGGCGGCACTCCTGTTTGCGGGGTATCCCCAGCGGAGGCCGCGTCGTCAAGCGGCGCCCGGTGCGGAGCGGCCCCGGATCGCGGCCACTTCGCGAGGAGGCGGCCGTTGCGGGTCGCCCATCCGCGCGCCGTAAACGGGTCCGTGGTAGCATCTCACGCGGATGTCGACGGATACGAGCAGGCTGGTTGCGCTCGATCGTGCGGAGAGCGACGACGTCACTGTCTACGTGAAGGGCTTTCTGGCTCCGGGCGAAGCCCCCGAGCATTTCGACCACTGGCACCGCGCCCATCGGCGGTTG
>JAPOLW010000585.1 GCA_029976905.1 bacterium
CGAGCACAGAACAGAGGTCCTCAAAAGCAACGAGCCGGAGAGGAGCTGGTCAGACGTAAAGGCACTCTCAACAAGACAGATGAGGAAGGTCGCAACAGAGGAGCGCGTCCACGAGGACGCGCTATATCCCTGGAGCTGGATCCCTTCGCTCGCAAGGCGGGAGAGAAATGGCGTCAAGGACGGCTCGTAGCCGTAACTGGACAGATGGTCGCTCCGCAGCGTGTCGATCATCAGGACGACGAGGTTCGTAGCACGCGGCAGCGAAGGCCTCCCTCTCTGTCGGCCTTCGGAAAGAGGAGAGCGTTGCGTTTGTAGAGGGGTCGAGGGGCGAGGCTCGTCGACCGCCCATCCCCGCCCGGCCCCTGACAACAGACACGCGAGCAGGATCCCAAGGGTCGAAGCCCTCAAACGCCACCCCACGGTGGAAGAGCTAGCAATCGCTGGAGAAACCGCAAAGAGATCGCCTCCATGCTCGCGCGACCTCTCACGCGTGGCACCAAACGCTGTCGAAAATGGCGCGAGTCTCCGCCGCCTCCACGAGCGCCGGGACGGAGAGGAGTGCGCCCTACCCCTCGAGCCGCTGCACGATCCGGTCAGCCGTGTGCGCCCACGTCCATCTCCGCGCGACCTCCTCGGCGGCGCGCGCTCCCTTCTCGGCGGCTTCCTCCCGGTTCTCGAAGACGTGACGCATCTTCCGGCGGAGATCGGCAAGGCTCGGCTGCGCCCAGCGAAAACCCTCGTAGAAGGGACATTTGGCGATGGCCGGAGCGAGCGCCTCGACGACCAAAGGGTAGCCGACACGGTCATCGAGAAACTCGGTCGGGCCGCTCCAGTCGGTCGCGATGGCCGGCAAGCCGCAGGCCATCGCCTCGACAATCGGCATGCCCCACCCTTCCCCTCGCGTGGGGAGGACGAAGCAGTCGGCGCTCCGATAGAGCGATCCCATCCGGCTGTCCGGCAGTGGCTGATTGTAGAGGAACGCGATGGGAGCCCGGCCCGCGGGTAGCTCCATCGCGCGCACCTCTTGCCCCACGTCGACAACGGGGTCCCGATTGTCGACCTTCAGAATCAGAAGAACGCGCTCTGCTTCCGAAAACTCCTCGGTGAAGGCGCGCAGGAGGATCTCCGGTGCCTTGCGCGCGCCCCACTCGAAGGTCGACAGGAACGTGTAGCGGTCCTCCACCTTGAAGGCGGCAGCCCGTGGGTGGAATATCTCCGGGTCCACGCCCAGAGGGATGACTTCGATGGGCGTCTCGACGCCGCTTTCGCGAAAGGTCTGCGCGTTGAAGCGGCTCGGCACCCAGATCTCGTCCATCCGGTTGCACCGATCGACCCAGTCCGCCGGGATCCCGTCCACCTCGAGCATCGAGAAGCCCACCCGCTTTCCGGGATGGTGCAGATCGAAGTCGGACACGGGCACGTAACTCACCTGGATGGCGTGCGAGCGGATCGGTCGGTCCGCGACCGTTCGAAGCTCCTCCCGCAGCGGCCGGCCACCGAACACCGACGCCACCGGGCGGTGCATCAAGTACACCCCCTGTCGGTGGAGAGCGTCGGCCATCGCCTCGCTGTGGAGCGAGTAGCCAATCTGCCCGCCCCAGATCGATTGCCAGACGAGACCCTTCTCCAACGCCCTGAAATCCCGGGGGGGCCGGCGAGCACCTCTGCCTGGTTCCTCTCGAGCGCGGCTAGCGCCCATTTCGCCCCTCCAGACGGGCGATCCGTTCTTCGAGCAGGGCGATCTGGCGCTTCAACTCGACCAGGCGTCGGGCGGACTGAGCCCGCTCGGCTTCGCCCCGGCGAAGCCCCACCGCCACGTCGCGCAACGCGGCGAGAACGTTCTCCTGGTAGGCGCGGATGCGCGCGAACGCTGTACCCAGACGACGAACGAGGAGAAACCGACGCGCGAGGGCGCCCAGGCCGCGCGCTTGCGCCACCTCCTTCGTGACGGCGCCCTCGAGCGGATCGACGTGCGCCTCCAGCAACGGCCGCACCACTTCCCAACCCGAGTCGTACCGACCAGACGGCGGTACGGTGAGGTCCGGTGCGGAGAGCTCCGCGCCGCCCTCCCAGAGAGCAAGCTTCGCCGAGATCTCCCACATCAACGCCTCGGGCTCACCCGAAACGGAGTGCGCATCGAGAAGGTTCGGACCGCGCCCCATCGCCGGAGGAGGCTAGCACGCCGGGCCGGCTGCCGCGCGTCCACGACGACCAGGATCTGCCGCGCAGAGCACGTCGCGGTAGACCGCCTGCAGCGCATGGGTCGTCGAGCCCAGGTCGAAGCGAGCCGCCTGCCGGGTCGCCTTGTCGGCATAGGCCGCTCGGTCGGGACCGTCACCGGCGAGGCGACCCATCGCTTCGGCGAGCGCCTCGGCGTCGGTCGCCTCATCGAGCAAGAATCCTGCTTCTCCCACCACTTCCGGCATCGCCGAGATCCGCGTCGCCACCACGGGAGTACCGCAGGCGAGAGCCTCGAGAAGGGGAAGCCCGAAACCCTCATAGTGCGAGGGGTAAACGAGACCACGCGCCCCGGAGTAGAGAAAGGGCAGATCGGCGTCTGCCACAAATCCAATCGCCCTCACCAAACGCCGAGCCTGACGTAGTCGCTTGTGGATCTTGTCGTCGAGCCAACCCCGCGCCCCGGCGACCACCAGCGGCACGCCCACGTCGTACTTCTCCACCGCCGACAGGACCGTCTCGAGATTCTTGCGCGGCTCGAGAGTCCCCAGGAACAAAAGGTAGGGGCCCTCGATCCCGTACCGGGCGAGAACGGGCGCGATCGCCTCCTTCGATCGCGGGTGGAAGACTCGTCCATCGAAAGTGCACGGGACGACCCGGATCCGCTCCTCCGCAATCCGATGGCGCCGC
>JAPOLW010000586.1 GCA_029976905.1 bacterium
CGAGGTAGCCCTTGCTCTTGGCCACGACGTTATCGGGCTTCAGTTGCTTCTGGTCCTCGAAGAATTTGTCGTGCAGGAGCCAGAACGCCTCGTGGTCCTGATTGCCGGCACAGTTGGCCGCGATCGCCGCGGGCTTGGCCCAGGGATGGAAGTTGAGCGGGAAGTGCTGGAAGACGAACTTCACGTCGTTGGGGTACTTCTCGAGGACCTGCTCCATCGTGTTGGCTCCCCGTGCACAGTAGGGGCATTGGAAGTCCGAGAACTCGACGATGGTGATGGGGGCGTCGGCATTGCCGCGGAACGGACGGCCTTCGATGGACGCGGCGAGCTTCTGATTGCGCTCGGCCGCCTGCTTGCGCTCCTCTTCTGCGCGCTCGGCCAGAGCGACGGCGATCTCTTCCTCGCTGCGGCTGACGTCCATCGCCTCACCCTGAAGCAACCAGAGCTTGGTATCGTCGGTGGTGACGAGGAAGTTGTAGGGGCGCCCCCGCACCAGGAAGGTGCCCTGGTCGAGACCTTCGATTCCGCTGGGCTTGATCTCTCCCATGGTCGGGTTCATCTCGCCGAGCTGCGGCATGTTGAGGTTCAAGTTGCCCAGGATTTTCGCGTTGCGAGCGTCGTCGGCGTGGGCGGGCACGACCGCGACGGTGGCGGCGATGAGTCCTCCGCAGACGATGGTGGCCATCGTTCGTGACGTAAGCATCATGGTCCTTTCTTCTTTTCGCAGAGACCCGGCGCGCCCGCTGGGGCGCGACACGGGAGGGAACTGGTCCAGCCACGGGGCCGGACGGCATCCAGACGTTCTATCGAGGCAGCCGATCCCGAGCAACCGGGACTTTCGCCAGCCACCGCGCAGACAGCGCGGGCGCGCCATCGACCCGGAGAACGGGCGAGGGACCTGGGGCGCCGAGCAGCGGGACGAGGCGGTGCGGACTCCCACGCCCAACCGGGGTCAGGACGCCTTGGCCGGGGCGACCTCGGCGGGGGCCTCGCTCTGCCCGTCGCCTCCCTCGTCCCCCTGGCTCTTCGACTCCTCGGACGCCGCGGCCTCCTCGGGCTCCGGCTCGGGTTCCTTGGCCTTCACGATCACGACCCCGGCCTCGTACTCCGTCTTCGCGCAGCTGCGCATGGGGCTCGCCACGCCGTTTTTGTCCAGACGCATGCGGCAGGTCTCCCAGGTGCCGTTGCGCTTCCCCTTCTCGAAGCAGCCGCGCTCTTCGACCAGGCGCTCCCGGAAGGTGAGGACCCAACCGCATCCATGCGGCTGATCGTCTGCGTTGAAGAGCCCGCTGCCGAAGGTCACCCATTTCCCGGTGTGCTCCTGGCGGTAGGCAACCGTGCCCTCCAGGGAATTTCCTTCCCCGAGGGGGACCGTGCAACGCTCGCCGGCAACGTCGACACGGCACTCGAAAGAGCGCTCGGCTGGGGTGGGCTCGGGCTCCACGCCGTCGACTCCAGCCTCCTCGACGCCGGCCCCGGTCGGAGCGTCGGGGGCCGGTTCTTCTGCCCCGGCGACCGCCGTCGTCGAGAGGGCAAAGGCGAGAAAAACGGCAAGAAGCTTCGTCTTCATGGATCCATCCGTCGGTTGCGGCCCCACAGCGGGGCGGTTCGGCTTGTGGGTAGCTACTATGTGAGGACGGCGCCCGTCGAGCCCCGAGCGGCCCGGGTAGCGTTCCTGCTCGTCAGCGGCGATCATCGGGCATGGAATTGAACGACGATCTGCTCGCCAAGCTCAAGGTCGCCCTCGCACGGAACATTCCCTTCGTCGAGCGGACCGGCCTCGAGATCCTCGACCTCGGACGCGGCTACGTGAAGATGCGCATGCCGTTTGCCGGCAACGTGAACCACGTCGAGATGATGTACGCCGGGGCCCTCTTCACCCTCGCGGAACTCCCGGGCGGAGCCCTGTTCGCGACGACCTTCGACGTCCAACGCTTCTACCCGATCGTCAAGGACATGAGCATTCGCTTCCGTCGCCCCGCCACCACCGACGTCACCGTGGAAGTGCGGCTCGACGAGGAGGAGGCCGCCGAGATCCAGGCGCGCGCCGACCGGGACGGCAAAGCGGACTATGAGTGGGAGTGCGAACTGCGCGACGAAAGCGGCGAGGTCGTCGCCGTCACCCGCAACCTCTATCAATTGCGCCGGATCGGGTCCTGAGCGCGATCCGGAATCACGGAGCGCGACCGTTCTGCCAGGCGCCCGGTCGTGCTAGGAAACGTCGGGGGTATGGAGACGACGCTCGAAACCCCTTTGCGGTCGGCGAGCAACTTCGCCGATCTCGGGGGATGGGTCGCGACGATCATCGCCGTGATCGTCCTCGCGCTCGTTCTCCTGGGCACCCTCTTCGAGCGCAGCGGCCGCGGGAGCGCGGCCGCCAATGGACTTCTCCTGCTGAGCCTCACCGTTCTACCCGTTTTCATGATGCTCTTCGGCGCCTTCTCGAGCGTCCAGCAAGCAAAGTCGGTCGAGTTCTGCGACTCCTGCCATACGGCCATGCATCTCTACGTGGCCGACATGCGGGATCCGCAGAGCACCACCCTCGCCTCCGTCCACGCGACCCAACGCTACATTCCGCGCGAGCCCTGTTACGTGTGCCACGCGTCCTATGGTGTCTGGGGAGAAGCCGACGCCAAACTCCGCGGGTTTGCGCACCTTTATCATTGGCTCGTCGGATCGCCGACCGCGCTCGGTCTCGAGCAGATCGACACCTATCGTCCCTATGACAACGAGCTCTGCCTGGACTGCCACTCGGGCTCACGCGGTTTCCTGGAGTCCGGCCAGGGCGTCCACCGCATGATCGCCGAGAACCTGCTCACCATCGACGAGGAGCACGGCGGCCCTGTGACCTCCTGTCTGGTCTGTC
>JAPOLW010000587.1 GCA_029976905.1 bacterium
AACCCGCCCCGCGAAACGTCTCTGCGAGGGTGACAGCCTCATCGACCAATCGCTCATGCGACGTGTCGACGCCGTGCGCCTCGGGGGGCATCCCGGTGAGAAGGGTGGTGTGCGACGGAAGCGTCCACGACGAAGCGGAGAGCACCGACTCGAACAGCGCACCCTCGCCTGCAAGCCGGTCCAGGTTGGGGCTGGTGTCGCGTTCGTAACCGTAGGCTCCGAGATGATCGCTCCGCAGCGTATCGATGGACACCAACAGAACGTTTGGCGGCAAAGGAGGATTGTCCGAAGAAGTGCGAGCCCAGGTCGAAAGCACCAGGATCGAGAGTACAAAAAAGGCCATCACGCGTTGCACGAGCCTTCCATTTTCCCGCATACGTGCTCGTCACACAACGAGCGAAGACGAACCAGAAAACAAAGGACCATCCACCCCACAGTGCGGCCTCTCCGGTCGCGCCGACGGCCTCCTCTATACGCCCTCCCCTGCATCTGATCCGGCCGCCCCCCCCAGCCCCCCTTCGCCCCTCCCGGGTTCCTGCCCCCGCCCCGCCAGGCTCCCCCGCCTCCACACCGGACGTCTCCGACGATTTACCCCGGAGCGCGAGACATGGACCGGGACCCGCGTTG
Source organism: bacterium (assembly GCA_029976905.1). GTDB lineage: Bacteria > Desulfobacterota > Binatia > UBA12015 > UBA12015 > VGTG01. The sequence continues at coordinate 628 of JAPOLW010000587.1, forward strand.
CCGTGTCCACGCGCCCCTGCCTCGCGATCGGCGCCCCCGACCCGTCGAGTGCCGGCCCGGCACCGCTCCGCCCTTCGAATGCAAGCCCACAGCTCTCGTCATGGCTCTGGCCGAAGCGGCCGGCGGGATCCATGTACAGGGGCGCCCCCCGACAACTCGACGATCCGACGCGTGAGCAGGCGCGACCGTACTCCGAGGATGGCGCGAAGCAGCCGGGTTCGGCACACCCCCTGACCGCGGACGTGCACGGAGCGCTCCTCCAGGGAGGAGCCGACCCTCAATTTTGGCTCGTAGGCGTGCGTGCCGAAGAACAAGCGGCGCACTCCGGCCCTCGGAGCCTCCTCGATCGGCTGGTAGAGCGAGAGCCCGTGGTAGACCTCCGATCGCAAGGAGTGTGTCTCGTACAACCCGATGGGCTTGTAGTGGATCACCCGCCGGTGCCGCAGCGCGATGGAGACCCCCAGAATACGGGAACCGCTGCGCGCAATGCGGATGAGGGCCCGATCCCCGAGATAGCGCTTCAGCTTCGTCGGAAACTCGGGACCGGTCGGGAACGGTTTGCCGTTGAGGCGTCGCGCGTGTCGATCGAGGAGATGGTGGAGGGTTCTCTCCAGTGGCGCCGGATCGACGACCTCCTCGATCTCGATTCCGGCGCGGCGAAGTCGGTTCGACTTGATGCGGATGTTGCGCTCGGAGCTCGGATGGCTCGCCCGAAGGGCCATCCGGAAGTCGGAGAGCGAATCCCAGGTCACATCGAGAGACGTCGTCGGCATCTCGATCGACGTCCCATACCGCCCCGGATCGAAGACGCCGGTACACGCCTGCGTCTCGAGCCCGCCGTCTCGAAGCCACACCGACCCACCGCACCCGTCGGCCTGCGCTTCGACCGCGCGCAGGAGAGTCCGCGCCGCCTCCGAACGGGACGCGTCGTCGAGCCCGCGACGCACCAGGATCGAGGCCCCGACGCCCATCGGCGGCCCGCCGACAATGGCCGGCCCCGCGCCCAGGCCGAGAACGGATGCCACGCCCGGGATCCGACCCACCCGCCAGCTGCCGAAGAGAAGCTCGATGATGCCCTCGGAGGAAGACGCAGGCCCGTAGACGGTCGCGGGCAGAGCCGCGAGGATGCCGGTGGCGTCGCGGCCGATCCAGTACCGCAGTTGGGTCGAATCCAGGCGGGTCTCCTCGAAAGCGCGCAGCCACCCATGGAGAGCCGCGGGATCGTCTCCGACGACCGTGTCCCATCGTTCGGGATCGATGTCGCGGATGCTCCCCATCTCCATGATCTCCATCCCGCCGGCCTCCTCTCTTCTTCTTCCCCGAATCGATGTGCCACCTCGCGGTCCCCCGGTCGAAGGCCCTGGAGGGCTACAGAAGGCCCTATGTGGCCGAAAATACTGACGTTTCGCGGCAACCGCACTGCCCCCCTCCCCCCGCTACCGGACGCCCCTCCTCCGACGACATTTGCACGATTCCCGCTTGGACGCTCTTCGTCGAAGGCATTAACCTCGTAGGGAGGCTCGAACAACCCGTGATGGCCCAAGCGCATCGACCCTGGAACCTCCGGGGACTCATGGAGAATGCCGGGATGGCAGACCGAAGAACGACTCTTCTCGCGACGCTTGCCGCATGGTTGGTGTGGACTGGAGCACCACAGGCGCATGCAGGCCCGACCAGCGCCCAGAAATGCGAATCCGCGATCGGAATCGCATCGGGAAAGTACGCCCTTTGCCTCCAGAAGGCACAAGCAAAATACGCATTGGTCGGCGATGTGACCGGCCGCGATGGTGCGATCACAAAGTGCGACCAAAAGTTCGAGAAGGCCTATGCCAAGGCCTTCGACAAATTCGGGGCGAGTTGCCCGACGGCTGAGCCCGTCGAAAGCTTCAAGACGCACCTCGCCGAATGCAGCGATGCGACAGCCGATGCCGTCGGCGGATCGTTTCCTCCGGCATCGACCTGCGGAAACGGCGTACTGGAAGGCGATGAACGCTGCGATCAGTGGGGGACGGACATGTCGTTGGCGCCCGGAGTCTCCTGCGTCACCGAGGGTGACCTGCTCTGAGTTTTTCGGACCAGCCGAGACATGAGGATCTGTCTCTCCGACAACCAGTACGGAGAGCGAAATGCGCAAGAGCAGGTTCACGGACGACCAGATGGTGAAGATCCTCCGGGAGACCGATCGGTCCCCGGTCTCGACGGTCGCGAAGAAGCACGGCGTCAGCGGCATGGATAAAT
>JAPOLW010000588.1 GCA_029976905.1 bacterium
GTTCCGCGATGATCTGATGGCCCGGTGGTTCGCGTTTCACCTCAAGGACGAAGCCAACGGCATCGGCAACGAAGACCCGATCCTCCTGTCGCTCCTGGTCAGCGACGAGAAGATCTCGCTGCCGTCCTGGCCGCCCTCCGACCAGCAGACCGCCACTCTCTATCTCCTGGAAAACGAGGGTCTGGGCCCCGCAGCTCCTGTCGGCGCGCAAGGCGGTGACCTCTTCGTCAACAACCCAGGTAGCTTCACCTGGTTCGACGCCATGCCCAATTTCTCGATCAGTGGCATCCGTGCGGCCCTCCCGCGCAACATCGTCGCCTATCAGACCTCGCCACTCACCGAGAGCGTGTTGTTGATCGGCCAGCCGGAAGTGACACTTCACGTATCGGGAACGGCATCCCGCTACCAGGTGAACGTACACCTCTACGACGTCGATGCCTCCGGCGTGAAGACCCTGCTCGCCTACGGCACGCGCATTCTCTCGACATCGCCGGCACGGACCGAGATCCTCCTCTCCCTCACGGCCCGGCGCGTACCAACCGGCCATGCGCTCCGGCTCGAAATCACCAACCGCGACGATCAGGATCTCAATCACTCAAACGGTTTCCAGACCAACGGCGATGCACTGCGCTACGTACCCTTCTTCGAGTATAGCGACACCCAGGTCTACCACGACGCCAATCGGCCTTCGTCGCTGAGCATCCCGCTGATCGGGCGGAGCGAGCTACCCCTCGGAAGTGGTTGCGACGTGCCGGGTTCGGAAGACTGTAGGCTCATTCGTGCGTCCCGCCTCAAGATCCTGGATGACGACGTGGCACCAATCAGCGCACGCAGGCGCAAGCTCTCCTTTCGCTCCGCGAACTACCGCGGGGAGCCGAGCGCGGTCGTCGAACCGGCGTTCGGCTCGGCGGGCGATCCGACGACGGCCGGCTCCGGCGGAGGGGGGGGCGTTCTCACGGTGTACAAGGTCGACGGCGAAGAAAGCGACGTCGCGACGTACACACTGCCCGCTCCGCTATGGGCCCGCACCGGCAAGGAGAGCAACCCGGGCTACCGCTATCGCGACAGTGCGAACATCTCCGGCCCGATCACGAAGGTCGTCCTCGGGCGTGGACGTCTGGTCATCGTCGGCAGGGGCGAGGGAATCTATGAACTCGCCGGCGCGCCACAGGAGGAAATGGCGCTGCGCCTGGAACTAGGCACGGAGACGACGTTCTGCACCGCGGCAAAGGCCCGATTTCCGGCGATCCGGTTCGACTCGACACGGACCTTCGACGCCGAGAAGAATCTGCCTCCCCCCGCCACGTGCTCGCCGATCCCCGGCGCCTTGCCGTATGGCGCCCCCCTGGCCGCCTTCCTCCAGAAGCCGGCCCGCCTGATCGACTGATCCCGCCCCGGGGAACAGCACCGCCAACCAGGGAACATCGCCTCGAACCAGGACCGGGAGAGAAATCGAGAGACCAGGCACCTTCGGTCGTACTGCGATGCGCGGGCTGCTCTTCGTCCGGGCTTCGCGCCGCCTCCGCGCGGAGAAGACTGCGTCGCGCGAATTCTCCTCCGCCCACGCACCGGTCACTCGGCCCGCTAGTTTACGTAGCGACGTCGCATCTTGTCGAAGCCCCAGTGGAAGGCATAGAGGTACGGGGATTTCCAGAGTCGGTGAAGTCTGTCGGTCTGGAGCATGTTCAGTACGAAGTCGCCGAGGGGCAGATGGCTGTAATTCGTGCGTAGGTAGTGGACCTTGTCGTGACGCTGGTCGCGAACATCGATCGGCTCGTCGATGAGTCGAGTTCGCACCGCCCGCGGAACTTCCGAGGCGATGAAATCCCGCAAGTCCGCTTCGCTCTCGTCGCCCAGGTGCCCGGCGTCCTCTGCACCCCCGAACTTGGTCTGGCCGAACGCCTCACGCGGTACGCCAGCTTCCTCAGCGAGGCGGCGCGCAATCGGGCGGTCATAGTAGCCGGTTCCCAGCTTCCACGGGCGCATCTCGTCCGAATGCGTGATGCGGTAGATGGCCTTCGCGTGCAGCGAGCCGATGTAGGGCGCCGGCAGATGGATGAAGCCCGAGCGGAGTCTGAATTCAGGGATCGCGTGTCCGGAGAGGTTCACGTCATCAGGCTCTTCGTATCGCCCTTGCTTGCAGCGGCTCGTGGGTCCCCAGACGCGTTCGCCATGTCGCCCGCTGAAGAAGACGGATCCGCTGAGTTTGTCTTCCATGGCGCGGAGTCCTGCATCGGTCACGGCAAGGAGGCTCTGATAGAATTCCGCCTTTGGATGCCCGGGGATCTCGAGCACGTCTTTGCGATCGTATTCAAACGCTTCCATCCCCATGGCATGCAGGCATTCCGCGCCGCTGTCGTCCGCGGGGAGCCCCGGAGCGCCTCGCGGCGGTTGGCCTAATGGCTGGCCGCTGTGGGCGTAGGTGACTCCGACGGAGCAGCCCGTCGACTTTGCAAGTGCCGCGGCCGCAGTCGAATCGTACCCGCGGGAGCAGGCGGTGACCGGCCGATAGGTGCGCGTGCGCGCCGGATCGGCTGCGTTCTTCACGATGCGCTGCGAAACGCCTGCGAGCAGCGCGTAGTACTCGGTGTAGTTGGCGGGCGGCGGGGCGATGGGCGACGGCGCCCGGGAGAGTATGAGATCGCGGTCGACGATCACGCGGCACGCGGTGTAGGTCTCGACCACGACGCCACTTCGGAGCGGGATCTGTCCGGGTTGCCAGGTGAGCCCGCGACGGATGATTTTCAGTAGGTCAAAGACGTAGTTGGGATGGGCGAGATCGAGTTGCTCACCTGCGTCGGCCAACAGGAAGGCGAGGGAGTTCGAGACCCGGATCCCCTCGGGTCCACGCAGAACGTAGAGAC
>JAPOLW010000589.1 GCA_029976905.1 bacterium
CCGCGCGCGGCGTTGAGCGCGAAAAGAGGCTCGAGGCTTTTTTTGGCGCGCGCGGACGAAACCGCCGTCGCCGCCGCGGTCGCGTTTGCAAACGAAGGGCTCGAGACGACTTTGAGACGCGAGCGTGGCGTCGGTTTCGTCGCCGCGGCGCGCGCGGGCGCGCTGTTACAGAACTACACGAACCCCGACGCCGACCGCGTCGACTTGAGAACGGCGACGACGCCGCTGGGCGCGATGCACGCGCTCCAGACTTTCTCTCAGCTGGTCGAAGTCGATGACGGCGGCGTGCACGTGGCGTCGGTTCGTATCCGCGATGCGCCCCGCTTTCGTTGGCGCGGGCTGCTGATCGACCTTGCGGGGCATTGGATGCCGCCGGAGGCGATTCTGCGCAACCTGGATGCGATGGCCGCGGCGAAGATGAACGTCCTACACCTCGCCCTGGCCGACGACCGGGCCTTTCGTGTCGAGAGCAGGGCGCAGCCGAGGTTGCATGAAATTTCGTCCGGAGGCGACTACCTCTCGCAGGAAGACGTCCGCGAAATCGTCGCGTACGCGCACGATCGTGGCATCCGGGTGGTGCCGGTCTTCGATCTGCCTGGAAACTCGCTCGCCTGGCTCGAAGCCTATCCGATGTTGGCGATCGAAACAGGGCCCTGGGAGAGGAGCCGGACCTTCGAAGCGGCGCCCGTGGCGCTCGACCCGACGCGAGACGAGGTCTACGCCTTCTTCGACGATTTCTTCGGAGACATGGCGACGCTCTTCCCCGACGCGTACGTCCACGTCGCGGGCGCCGGCGGGCCATCCGGCCGGTGGCGGGAGAGCGAGCGGGTGCAGGCGTTTGCCGATGCCCGTGGGCTCGAAGACGACGCGGCACTGCGGGCTCATTTTCACGAGCGCCTGCACGCGATCGTCGCTGGACACGGGAAGACGATGATGGGGTGGGATGACCTGCATGGGGACGCCATCCCGCGTGAAACGGCGATCCTGGCACGACAGTCGGCTGGTGTGGCGGCGGAAGCCGTTCGGGCCGGTCATGAGGTCGTCCACTCCCACGGCTACCAACTCGATCGGAACCGCCCGGCGTCGGCCTACTACGCGGTCGATCCGCTCGGGGTTGCCGAAAGAGCAGCGGTGCCGCTGGAAATGCGGTACCGTGTTCTCGGGGGCACCGCCGCCCTGTGGACGACCCTGGTGACCGCGCAGACGCTGGACGCGCGGCTCTGGCCGCGCACCGCGGCCATCGCGGAACGGTTGTGGTCGCCCGCGGAGTCGACGCAGGATGTGGTGGACCTCTACCGGCGGCTCGATGCATTCTCCGGCCGCCTCGAGGATCTCGGCCTTCGTCATGCGAGTGCCCGCGAGTCTCTGCTGGAGGCGATCGCCGCAGGTCCCGTCCCGGCGGCGATGCGCGCGCTGGTCTCGGCGCTCGAAGAGGTCGGAGCCGACGCGCGCGTGGACTCGTTTGGGGTCACCGGACCGACGACGACGACGCCCCTGGACCGGGTGGCGGACGCCGTCGGACCCGAGAGTCGTGTGGCTCGCCGGTTTGCTCTCGACGTCGAGGCCCTGCTCGCAGGGGAGGATGGACGGCGTCCGGAGGTCGAAGCTCGCCTCATGGCCTGGCGGGACCAGCACGCCGCGTTGGCAGACGCTTTCGTCGCGTCTCCCCGCCTCGCGGCGGTGGAACCGCTCTCGCGGGCTCTGGCCGCCGCCGCGGCTCTTGCGCTGGAGACCCTCGATGCGACTGCGCGCGGCGGAGGGTCGGAAGAGGCGCGCGCCGCCATCCTCGCTGCCGTCGATGCGCAGGCCGACGGGGTCCGGGTCGCCGTGGCACCGGCGTTGCGACGCCTCGTTGAGATCGGTCGGGGGCCGGGAGAGCGACAGGCCGCCGGGAGTGGCGCGACCTGGCCTCGGCCCAGGTTTCCGGACGCTCTGGAGCCGCACCCGCGAACCGGATAAGAGTCCGGGCCATGCTGTCGATCTACGATGATTTTCCGATCCACCAGACTGCCGAATCCCTCGCCCGTCCGTCCTCGAGCGATCGAAACGTCTACGACCGGTATTGGTTCAACGGATATGACCGGGACGGCGAATTCTATTTCGGCGTGGGGATGGGCACGTATCCACACCGGGGCATCATCGATTGTGGCCTGAGTCTGGTGCACGACGGCGTTCAGCACGCATTCCACGCATCGGCGCGGGCCGCTGCGGAGCGCGGTTCGACGACGTGCGGGCCCTTCCGGATCGAAGTTCTGGAGCCCATGAAGAGTTGTCGGGTCGTGCTCGAGAAGAACGAGACCGCAGTCGAGTGCGACCTCACCTTCGTGCCCCGCACGTCGCCCATCGAGGAAGGGCGCCAGACCACCCGGGTGGGTTCGCGCGTGATCATGGACGCGACGCGCTTCGCTCAGTTCGGCCGCTGGCAGGGGCACATCCGCTTCGGGGCTCGTGAAGTCGCGATCGACGCGAGCCGGGTGCTGGGCACGAAGGACCGTTCCTGGGGGATTCGCCCGATCGGCGAACCCGAGGCCGGCGGAGCCCCCCCGACCGAAGGCGGCGGCATCTATTTCCTGTGGGCGCCGATCCACTGGGACGACCGTTGTACGCACTTCGGACGTTTCGAGGATCGGGCAGGAAACCCCTGGCACTTCGATGGTGCGATCGCACCCGTCTACGACTCTCCCGCCGGGATCCCGCTCCCGGTGGATCCGGGAGTGCGCGCGATGCAGTCGGGCGCTGTGACGCACACGTCCGTCATGGCGAACGGGCTGTACGCGGCGGAGGCGATGGAGCTGGCGCGCGCACGCGGGCTGCTCGACAGGGTCGGGCTCCATCTTGTTCTCTCGGAGGGAAGGTGCC
>JAPOLW010000058.1 GCA_029976905.1 bacterium
GCCTGCGTTCGCATCGTCGATCAGGGAGTCCACCGTCGATCCGTAGAAGAGCATCGGACTGCCGCGCAGGCGGTCCTGCGGATAGAGGCGAGCCAGCGGGTCGAGGCGCGAGAAGTGCTCGACGGTCTCGCCGAACTGGAAGGCCACCGTGCGGCCTGCCCATTGCGGGGCCCGCCCCAGGTAGCCGACCTCCTCGCGGTACTGCTCCCGGGTAGGGCTGCCGTCGCCTGCAACGCGAACGATGGCGTTGCGCAGACTGACGGCCTGGTTCTGCGACAGCAGCCCCGAGCCGTAAAGGCCGCTGGTGAGGTACCAAAGCCATTCCAGGCGCTGGCGCCGCGTCGCGCCGGCGGCCTCGAGCGCCAATTGGTTGCCCGCGGTGTAGACGGCATCCTCGAGCGCCAGACTCGCCTCGAACATGGCCCGACGCGCCTGCGGGCCGCGCCAGGCCGCTGCACGCTGGCGCAGGACACCGAGCAGGTCGCTCGCATTCTCCATGCGTGACGAAGGGTCGGCCCCATCGAGCCCGAGCGCGCGCTGGAGCAATTGGTCACGCAGCATGCCGGCGGGCAAGCGTTCGGCTGCCGCGCGGACCGCCTTCCCGGCGCTGGCGCCGCCATAGAGCGTATCGATGTCCGCGGCCAGACGCGCATACCGGGGACCGAGTGCGCGGCGCCCGCGGCTGGCCGCATAGTCGCGAATGCGCGCCGCATCGCCCGCATCCGGAGCCCCATGGATCTTCACCCGTAAGGCGCGAAAGCCGGGATCGGCGCGGGCGACCGACATCGCCTCCGCGCGAATCTGCTGCGCGGTCACGTCCGCGCTCGTGATCTCGCGCGGCAACAGGCGAACGCTCTCGCGCAGAAGATAGTAGCGCTCGTCGGTGTTCCAGGATGGATCGGAGAGAAGGGCCGTGAGGATGCGCTCGCCGCCGGCCGCTTCGTCCTCGGCCTGCAGCGCCCCCCGATAGGTCTGTGTGGCGCGCAGGATCCAACCGTCGTCGGCCTCGCGAAGGAAACGTTCGAGAACGAGCTGCCGGAGGACGGGGAGGTCCGCCGAGCGGCCGACGAAGGGCTTCCCGTCGAGCATGGCGAAGACATTGGCCACCTGAAAGCCGCCGTCGCGAAGCGCGCGGGCGTGCGCGTTCCAGGAGCCGTGCTGCTGGCCGCCCCCATGCCCAGCGCATCCCGCACGCGCAGGCCGCACCGTGCCATCGTTGCAGAACCATCGCAGGCCCTCGAAGGGGCCGCGCGGGGCGCTCTTCATCTCCTCGACCCAGACACGCAGGGTCGCGTCCTCCGGTAGAGCGAGTGCGGCGGTGGGCACGACACCGAGCAAACAGGGGAGCAACACGAGGGCTCGAAGCATCAGGGAGTCTCCCGCGCGGAGTTCACCCCGGCGCCCGAACGTGTCGACGAAAGGCGGTGCGCCGCGTCCAACCAGATTTGGCGGATGGTCTCGTCGAAGAGTACGAAGTGGATCTCGCGGAGAGCGCCGGCGTGGGCCTGGCAAACCTCGAGCGCGAGCGGCGCGGCTTCCCGGGGTGGGTAGCCGTGGACACCGCAGGAGATCGCCGGGAAGCCCACCGAGGCGAGGCCCTCGGCATTGGCCAGTTCGAGGCAAGCGGCGTAGGCCGAACCGAGGAGCGGCGCCGACTCCGCCGCGGAGCCGTAGACCGGTCCGACGGTGTGGATCACGAACCGCGCCGGCAGGTCGAAACCGGGAGTCAGCCGCGCCTCGCCCGTCGGGCACCGAACTTCCGGACGGACCTCGGGAACCGACCGGCACGCCTCGAGCAATTCCGGCCCGGCCGCGCGATGGATGGCTCCATCGACACCCCCGCCGCCCAGCATGCGTTCGTTGGCCGCGTTGACGATCGCGTCCACGGCCAGATGCGTCAGATCGCCTCCATGCACGAAGAGACGGCATGCCTCGCCAAGATCGAAACTCTCCACCAACCGCGTCCCCGGGCCCATTCCTGCCCCGAGGAATGCTCGATGTCCAGAACAACCGCTCCGTCAACGCCGGAGCGCCCAAGGGACAAGTGTTCCCCGCCCGCGGACTCCGCTATACAAGGCCGCCGTGGCCGCGCGAGACCCCCAGCGCCCGCAGGACCAAACCAGAGGGGCGCCGACCGACATCGGCGATCCACCCGGGTGGACGTCTCCCGCCGCCCGAGGGGGCGAGTGGCTCGGAGGGGCGTTGGTGGCCGCCATCGTCGGTCTTGCCTATCTGCCCGCCCTGACGCACGGCTTCGTCGGCTTCGACGACCAGACCAATCTCGTCGACAACCCCAACTACCGGGGCCTGGGGCCGGACCATCTGGTGTGGATGTTCACGCACATGGATGGCCTGTACATCCCCCTCACGTGGCTCTCGTTCGCGATCGATCACGAGATCTGGGGGATGGAGCCCTTTGGGTACCATCTCACGAACGTCCTGCTGCATACGGCCAATGCGGTCCTCTTCTACGGCCTTTGCCTGCGCTTGTTCGAACGGGCACGCCCCGGCACCGGGCGGGGCGGGGAACACGCGGGGCGATGGCTCGACGCAGCCGCCGCCCTCGCCGCCCTCTTCTTCGCGCTCCACCCGCTGCGTGTGGAGTCGGTGGCGTGGGTGACCGAACGCCGCGACGTTCTCTCAGGCCTCCTCGTCCTCCTCACCCTGCGTGCCTACGTCCGCAAGCATGCCACGACGTCGAGCGGCTTCGCCGCGGCTGCCTTCGGGTGGTTCGGGCTCTCGCTGCTCGCCAAGGGCGTCGGCATGAGTCTCGTACTCGTTCTCGTCGTCCTCGACGTCCATCCTCTCGGGCGTCTTCCCGGCCGACCACGCGCCTGGTTCACCGCACCCTATCGACGGGTCTGGATCGAAAAGCTCCCCTTTCTGGTTTGCGGACTCGCGGCCGCCGCCGTCGCCGGCATGGCCCAGCGAACGGCCGGAGCCTTGTACTCCTTCACCGAATACCCGTTGCAGGATCGGATCGGTCAGGTCTTCTGGGCGCTGGCCTTCTATCTGCGCAAAATGATCCTGCCGCTCGACTTGTCGCCGCTCTATCCCTTCCCGCCCGACTGGCAGGTCTTTCGTCTCGACGTACTCCTCGCCGCCCTCCTGGTGCTCGGACTCTCGCTGCTGCTGTTCCTCCTGCGCCGACGCTGGCCCGCCGGCCTGGCGGCCTGGATCTGCTTTCTCGCCTTTCTCGCCCCCCTGTTGGGACTCGCCCAATCGGGTCCGCACATCGCCGCCGACCGCAATACCTACCTGGCGATGCTCGGCTGGGCGGCGGTGGCGGGCGGCAGCCTGCTGGCCCTGGCCCGCTGGGAGGCCACCGGCGTCATCCCGGCGGGCCGGACGCGGCTTGCTCTGGTCGCAAGCGGCGTCGTTCTCTCCCTCTTCGCAGTCCTCACCTGGCGTCAGATCTCGATCTGGAGCGACTCGATCACCTTGTGGCGCGCCGCCCTTCGCGTGAACCCCGAATGTGCGGCTTGCCAGAGCAACCTCGGCAACGCCTATCTCCGCGCCGATCGCGATGCGGAGGCGATCCCGCACCTCGCCGAGGCCCTGCGTCTGCAGCCGCAAGGCGGCTGGGCGCACTCGAATCTCGGCAACGTGGCACTGCGCGCGGGCCTGGTTGCACGAGCGCGCCAACACTTCGAAGCTGCACTCGCACTCGACCCGGACGATTCCGTCTCGCTCGTGAATCTCGGCATGATCCTGATCGACGAGGGACGGCCCGGGGAATCGATCGTCTACCTCGAGCGCGCGCTCGCGACCGATCCGGTCAACGCCGAAGGCCACGGCAATCTCGGGCTTGCGCTGATGACCCTCGGACGCCTCGACGAGGCCGCTCCGCATCTCCGGGAGGCCGCCCGCATCGGACCGGACGAAATGTCGTGGGGCAACCTCGCCATCCTCGAACTGAAGCTCGATCGCGCCGAAGAGGCGGTTGCCGCCTTCGAGAATGCGCTCGCCTTCGCACCAGATTCGGCGCGCGCGCATTCCAATCTCGGGCTCGCACTCCAGCGGGCAGAGCGCCCGGCGGACGCCGAGGCCGCTCTTCGCCGCGCTCTGGCGCTCGACCCGGCCGAGAAACAGGCACGCCGGGCCCTGATGGCCCTCCTGCTGGCGGACGGGCGTCACGGGGACGCGCTAGCCCTGCTGCGCCTCCTGCACGAGCACGAGCCCGCCGACGACGACACGGCGAATCACCTGGTCTGGCTGCTTTCGACCTCACCCGACCCCTCCGTGCGCGATCACACCGAAGCGATGGCGCTGGCGCGCACACGGCTCGCGCGCACGGCCGAGCCATCGGCAAGCACTCTCGGCAACGCAGCGATCGCCTTCGCCGAGGCCGGTGAATACGACACCGCGATCGAATTGGCCGACCGAGCCAGGGCGCGCGCGCTGGCCGAAGGTCAGACGGACCTCGCCGCCTCCATCAGCGAGCGAATCGCGACCTACCGCGAGGCGGCACTCCAACGCGCTCCCTGAGCCGACCCGTCACCGGCCCCGCGGGGGTCGCTCGAGGCCACAGCCGGGACCGTTGCGGTCGTCCATACGATCGACGGGTTCCTCCCCCCGGCCCACGCGGGGGGCTTCTCACGAGCAGACGCACGACGGACCGGGACCGTTGGACTCTTCGGTTGTCTCAGAAACGAAACGACAACTCGGCCCCGAACGTGCGCGGGATGGTGTAGGCGCGCGTCAGAACGCCGATCGAGTTCGAGGTCGCGGTCAGGTCCCCCGAAGCCAGGCGCGTATCGGTCAGGTTCTCCCCCCACAGCGCGACCTGGGCGCGGTCGTCGAGGAAATCGTAGGACAAGCGCGCGCCCAGGTCGTTGCGCCCCCGCTGCGCCGCCTGCGGAAGCTCGGGACCGAGTGTGTCGGTGTACCCGCGATAGCTCCACTGTACGCGCGGGGTGAGCCATCCCTGCAGCCAGGCGCCCTGGCCGAGCGCAAGGGGAAAGGAGTACTGGGCCGAAAGAAAGGTCTGGTAGCTCGGAATGCCCTCGATCTTCTGTCCCGATTTGTCGATGGGATCACCGTCGAGGGTACTCAGCGCGCCTACGAAGGTATCATAGCGCGCATCGAGGAGGCCCAGGTTCCCGGCGATCTGTAGTCCCGAGATCGGAACCGTGAGCAATTCGACCTCGAGGCCCTTGGTCGTTGCCTCGGCGGCATTGAGGGTGAGCGTAAAGACGTTCTCGATCAAACCCTCGTCATCGAAGATCGTCTGCGAGACCCGCCGCTGGATGTCGTCGTACTTCCCGTAGAAGAGCGCTACGTTCAGCGTGACGCGCCGGTCGAAGGCAATCGTCTTGAAGCCGAGTTCGAAGTTGTCGAGGGTCTCGGGCTGAAATGGCGCCAGCCCCTCGCCTTCCGCGGTCGGGTTCACCGTCGCGTTGAAGCCACCGCCCTTGAAGCCTCTGGAGTACGTGAAATAGCCCATCAGGTGGTCGAGGCCGGCGGGCTCGAGCCACTGGCCCGGCGTGACCAGAGCAAGGCTCGCCATCGGCGTCCAGGCCGAGAAGGTCTCGTCGCCCTGTCCATCGAAGGTGACGAGCGGGGGATCTTCGAAGGGCAGCGTATTGCGCTGCTTGGCCTTCTTCCCGTCCGACGAGTAGCGCAGCCCCGCGGTCAGGCTGGCCCAGTCGGTCACGTCGACCGTCGCCTGGCCGAAGAAGGCCCATGTAAAATTGTCGATCGCCAGTGTGTTGGCGGTCACCCGGGAGACGCCGGGAATGCCGACGTCGGTGACGTTGGGACGTTCAGCGTTCTCCCAGAAGGAGAAAAACCCGGCGACGAATTCGACGCGGCCGTCCCAGGCGCCGCCGCCCACCTGGACCTCCTGCTGGATCTGCTCCGACCGACCGGGCGCGCCGTCGCTCGCCGAGGCCCCTCCCGTGCTCGAGAACGAGACCATCGAAAAAGGCGTCGCGTCGACGTCGAGTGCATTGCGATTCTCCTGCTGTCGCCACGAGGTGATCGACTTCGCAACGACGTCCTCGAACCAGCCGACGTCCCCCACGTCGTATTGGATCGTGCCCCACGTGCCGTAGCTCTCGGCGAACGAGATCTGGTTGATGTTGAGAGGATAGACGTAGGGCCGTGCTCCCCGACAGGCCTCGTAGAACCCCGGCTGGAGATTTCCGAGCGAGGTCTCCTGGGTGACCGTGCATCGGCCGGTCGGGCCTTGTCCGTGGGCTTGCCACCACGTCCCGGTGACGTCGATCGTGAGTCGCTGCGTCGGAAGGAAGCGCACCGAGCCGAGAAAGGTCAGCGTGTTTTGCTTGCCGAGATCATCCCGGCCGAGAAAGGGGTTCTCGGCGTACCCGCCGCGGTTCTGCGAGGCGAAGGCCAGACGGGTAAAGAGCCGGTCCTCGAACCAGCCGATCTTCACCGGCAAGTTGACCATGCTGCGTGTATTGACGATGCCCTGGTTGCCGACCCGAACGAGTTGGAAGGCCTCCAGGTCCTCGTGGGGCTTACGCGTGGTGACGTTCACGGCTCCCCCGACCGAGTTCTTTCCGAAGAGGGTCCCCTGTGGCCCCCGCAAGACCTCGACGCTGGCGATGTCGAGGGTATCGAAGAGCGCCGCCTGCGCGCGCGGCAGAAAGACGCCATCGACGTAGAGCCCGACCCCGGGATCGAAGGCGATGCCTCCCGCGGCCGTCCCGACGCCCCGGATGCGGATCTGCACCGCGTTCTGACCACCGATGATCGTCGTATTCGGAACCAGATTCTGGATCTGGTTGATCCGGGTGACGTTCGCCTCGCGAAGGAGGGACTCGCTCAACGACGTGACGGAAACGGGCGTCTCTTCGAGAAGCTCCGCGCGCCGCCTCGCCTGCACGACGATCTCCTCGATCTGTCGGCGCACCGGGGACGACAATCCCGCACGGCCTCCCGCTTCCACCTGCGCCGCGGCGGCGTCGGCCTCATCGGCCATGCCGCCGACGTCGGTGGGCGCCTCGATCGCCTGCTCGTATTCCGAGGGCGCCTCGATCTGGGCGAGGGCGCGCCCCACCCCACCCGCGACAAGGACGGCGGCCAGCGCAAATCGCGCCAGCGGTTCCCGAACGCGGGTGCCCGCCCCCGCCCTTCGCGCCGACCGCGGCGCGCTTGCGACCCCTCCCACGAACCGCCTCCTATCACCAGCCTGGCGGCGCCATCAAACGTCTCTGGTCCCGGCGGGAGATCCCCGGGCGGCCCGGTTCCGCCGCAACGGCTCCGGGGCCAGCGGACCGGACCAGACGACGTGCCCTTGCTCAACCGCCACCGGAACGACAGGGTAATCGGCACGAAGTCGGATGCTTCCTACGGAACGAAAGAGCGCCGCGTGAACCACCGCCCGACGACCCAAACCTACGCCCAACATGCCCAGGCGTGCCTTGCTCTCGCGTGCGCCCTGGTCGCGGCCTGCGGAGACGGCCCCGCGCCGGCTCCAGCCTGTTCGCCGGAGCGTACGTCCGCCGTCGCCTCCGGCATCACCCGACGGGCGCTCGTCTCGAGCGGCGTCGACCGCGAATACTTCCTCTACGTCCCTGATTCCTGGGACGGCCGCCAATCGCTCGCGCTGGTGCTCAGCCTGCACAGCAGCCCCTCGTCGGCCGGAGAACACGCGGCGCTCTCCGATCTGCGCACCCTCGCAGAAACCGAGGGGTTCGCCGTCGCGGAGTTGCAGAGCGCACGGCCCCTCGCCTGGAACGAACCCGTCGAGGCCGGACGGCCGGACGACGTCCTCTACGCGAGCGACGTCATCGACGATGTCGGCCGCGCCCTCTGTCTCGACACCCGACGCGTCTTCGCGACCGGTTTTTCGGGGGGAGGCCGTATGGCAAGCCGGCTCGCCTGCGACCTCTCCGACCGCATTGCGGCGATCGCACCGGTCGCGGGGCTCCGTCACGGAGAGCCCTGCACGCCGCACCGACCGGTGCCGGTGGTGACCTTCCACGGCACCGCCGATGTCATCAATCCCTTCGAGGGAGACGATCGCGGGCAGCGCTGGGGAGAGAGTGTCGCCGAGGCGGTCGCGGGATGGGCGCACGCCAACTCCTGTCGCGGACCACCAGAGACGCAATCGGTCTCCGACGAGGTCGAGCGTCGTTCGTACCGGGAGTGCGCAGACGGAGCCGAGGTCGAGTTCTACGTCATCGCGGGGGGCGGACATACCTGGCCTGGCAGTCCGATTCCGTCCCCGCTGGGCTACGTCACCCAGGACATCTCCGCATCCGAAATCGCCTGGCGCTTCTTCGTGCGCCACCCCATGCCGTAGTCGCCGGCATCGCGAAGGTCGCCGGGCCGCGTTCCGACACGCGATCAGGTGAAGTCCGAACCCCCATCGACGTTGATGTTGGCGCCGGTCATGTAGCTGTTGCGCTTCGACCCTACGAAGGCGATGACCGGACCGATCTCCGCAGGGTCTCCGGCCCTGGGCAGATGCGCGGGGTGACCAAAGTCCTCCCGGATCCAACGCATGCAATCATGGAGGTTGTCGGGATCGAGTCCCCGGTGCTCGGGAAGCTTCGCCATGGCCGCACGGAAGCGTTCGGAGGCGAACGACCCGGGCGACACCGTATTCACCAGGATTTCTTCGGGGCCGAGTGCCAGGGAGAGATTCTTGCTGATGCTCGTCATCGCCGCCTTGGCCGCCGTGTAGGCCGCCAGCGACGCGCTCTGGCGCTTGGTGGAGTGGGCCGAGACGTTCACGACGCGGGCCCAGTCGGCCTTACGCAGCAGAGGGAGCGCCGCTCGCGTGCAGCGAACCGCGGCCATCGCGCCCAGTTCGAAGGATTCGAGCCATTCGTCGTCGGGGATCTGGTCGAACGCCCGCTGACTCGCACCCGGCCCCGCCGCGTTGACGAGGGTATTGAGATGGCCGAAGCGCTCGTCGATCTCGGCGAAGGCCCGGCGGATGGCGGCGTCGTCCAGAAGATCGGTCGAAAGACCAAAGGCCTCGGGGCTGCCAAGAG
Source organism: bacterium (assembly GCA_029976905.1). GTDB lineage: Bacteria > Desulfobacterota > Binatia > UBA12015 > UBA12015 > VGTG01. Next base: position 8,970 of record JAPOLW010000058.1, read on the forward strand.
CGCCGAGGTCCTCGACCGCCTCTTCGAGACTCCTCCGCTCCCGTGCCAGCAGCGCGACGCGCGCTCCCTCCTGCGCAAAGCAACGAGCCGCGGCACGCCCCATGCCCTTGGATCCGCCCTGCACACAGACGGCTGCTCCGGAAAGTCCCAGATCCATTTTCACCCTCCGCGCAAAATACCTGTTTCAGCCCAGCCCGAGCGTGTCTTCCTCGTTCATCGTTGTACCCAGCCACCACTGAACGGGATTGCCTGTCCGACGAAGAAGTCGCTCTCCTCCCCTGCGAGAAAGAGCGCGAACTGTGCGTCTTCCCGCGCCGTAGCGAGACGGCCGAGCGGCACCTGTCGTCGCAGCGACGCCTGGAACGACTCCTTCTCCCGCAACGCCGGCGGATAATACACCGGGTTCTCGACATAGTTCTGCGCGATCAGGTTGACCTGGATGTTGTGCGGCGCGACTTCCACGCCGACCGCCTGGACATAGCCGACCTGTGCCGCCCGCGCTGCGCTGTAGGCGCTGACGGTCTTGAGTCCGCGCAGAGCCGTGGCGCTGCCATAGACGATGATCTTGCCGCGACGCCGATCGATCATCTGCGGCAGGACCGCTCGGGTCAGTCGGTGGAGCGGGTGGACCATCACATCGAACGTCTTGGCCCAGTCGTCGTCCCCCATCTCGGTGACCGGTGTTCCACTGAAATTCGGCGACGCGAGATTGGCAACGAGGATGTCGACCCGGCCCGCCCTCTCGATCAGGGCCTCGCACGCTCCGTCACGCGTCAGGTCGCTGGCATCGGCGACGATCTCCGCACCCTGCTCGCCAAAGACCTCGCACGTCGCCGGGCCCATGTAGTCCCCGGCCTGGGTGACCAGCACCCGTCGTCCTTCGAGGCGTTTCTCCATCGTCGGAACCCTCCGCGCTCCCCTCTTGTCGCCAGGCCCGTGCGGGCCACTCCAGGTGGAAACCCGCATGTTCCTTACCATTCGTTCCGGCGTTGCGTGTCAACCCAGGCGAGGGGCCGGGGCGAGGATCGCATGGACTTGCCGGCGACGACGTTTCGTGGTTCGGCTTCGTCGTGAGAGTCACCGCTTCCCGGCACGATCTGCTTTGGCCCCTTCACCGGATTCGCACGGCCCGGACCTCACGCCGTCGCGACGCGGACCTCCGGGCCGGATTCGAAACACGTCGCAAAACCGGACCGTCGTGAGAATTCCGAGCGCGCAGGGTTCGCCGCCCCCGGCGCCGGGCGGGAAGCCGCTCGGCCTGTTCCCGGTTGCGATGGTCATGTTCGGCATCACCACCACGCTGCACGGCCTATCGCCTCTGGCGACCTACGGACTGGGAGCGGTCTTCTTCCTCTCCGTTGCGGCGATTGGCTTTCTCGGCCCGGCGGGGCTGGTGGGGGCCGGGTGGGCAACCGCCTGGCCCCGGGAGGGGGGTGTCTATGTGTGGGTGGGGGAAGCGTTCGGAAGCGACTGGGGGTTCCTCGCCACCTGGCTGCAGTGGCTGCAGAATGTCTTCTTCTGGACCGTCCTTCTCACCGGCAGTGCTTCGATGCTCGCGCTCGGCTGCGGCTGGAAGGACGGCGCGGAGAACGAGGTCTACACGGCGGTCGTCGTCGTCGGCACGATCTGGCTGTGCACGGGTCTGACCGCCCGGGGCCTGGGATCCACCGGCCGCATGGGTACCGTAGGCTCCCTGGCCGGAACGATCCTGCCCGGCTGCGTCCTCATCGTTCTCGCCCTGGCGGCTCTTGCGGGAGGACAGCCAGCCCCGAACCACATGCAGTTCACCGCGCTGCTCCCCGACCTCGGGCAACCGTCCACCCTGAGCTTCGGCATCTCCACCATTCTGATCTTCGCGGGCATCGAATTGATGGGGACGCGCGTCCCCAGCATCCGCCAGCCGGGCCGCACCTACCCGGCGGCCACCCTGCTGGCCATCGTCCTGACCATCGTGCTCCTCGTTCCGGTCGTTCTCGCAATTGCCTTTCTCGTGCCGGCAGCGGACATCAACCTGGCCGCCGGCATGTTGCAGGCCGTGCAGGCCGTCACCGATCGACATCCTGCACTGGCTTGGCTGCCGGTGGGATTCGCCCTCGCGCTGCTCCTGGACGCGATCGGGGAGATCGGCGGATGGATGGCCGGCACCCCGATTGCGATGGCCGCGGCCGGCCGGGACGGCTATCTGCCCCAGGCGCTCGGGGAGCGACGCAAGGACATCGCCCCCGGGATGCTGGTGACACAGGCGGTGATCGGGTCGCTGGTCTCGATCAGCTTTCTCGTCGTACCCGGAGTGCAGAGCGTCTTCTGGATTCTCAGCGCCCTGGTCTGCCAACTCTACGTGTTGATGTACGCGCTACTCTTCTCGGCGGCCTGGCACCTGCGACGGACCCAACCGGAGACGCATCGCCCGTTTCGGGTGCCGGGCGGCTGGCCTGGCGTCACGCTGGTTTGCCTGGTGGGGCTGGCCCTCTCCCTCCTCGTCTTCGTAGCTGGATTCATCCGGCCGTCGAGCCTGCACCAGATCAGTGAGACCCGTTACCTGCTCACCATTCTCGTCGGCATGACGATCTCCCTCGCGCCGCCGGTGTTCCTGATCCTGCGCAAACGAGCCGGCGAGCGTCGGCTTCCGGCGTAGGCCCGGGCTCCTCCACCGGCGCCACGGACCGCATCGGGCCCGGTCCCAGCAGTCGGTCGGAACGGAAGTCGACTTCGACGCGCGGTCGGGCCCCCGCCCGCTTCCCACCAACGACGCAAGGCCGGCGGCCCGACATCGAGAGCCCTTCGCGCCCGTGGCGGCAAACGGTAGACTCCGGGCACCCCGGGGGATCCGACCCGCTCTGGTCGGTCTTCTTCGGGCGGGGGAAACGAGGAAGTGAAAGGCACGCTTTTGATGCAATCCTCGACAAGACGGCACGGATCTCGTCGGAATCGCGATTCCGTGCGACGCTCGGGGTGCGGGATCCCCGCGCGAACGGCACCATCTCGTGCGAGAGGACGAGCGGATGGTGCACACCCCGGTTCCGTGCCTCCCGGACGCCGGGCCTGCATCGAGAGGAGAGACCATGCCTGAACTCGAGAGATTCTCCGCGAAGAACGATCTGGACTGGTCGACGGTCTGGAAGGCCTTCGACCGCGATGGTGGCCTGATCGTCGAGGACTTCATCGACCCCTCGCTCCTCGAGCGCATGCGAGGCGACTTCGCACCACAGATCTCCTCCCATCCCGCCGGCAGCACGACTCCTGGATTGTGGACCGAGTTCCATGGCGCACAGACAAAGCGCATCACCGGCCTGCCCCAGCATTCGGAGGCCTGGGTCGAGCTCCTCGACCACCCGCGCTATCGGGAGATGGGAGATCGCTACCTCGGCGAGAACGACTACTGGCTCAATACCGGCCAGCTCATCTGTATCGGCCCCGGCGAGACCGAGCAGATCCCACACCGCGACGAACTCAACTGGCCCGAGGCACGT
>JAPOLW010000590.1 GCA_029976905.1 bacterium
CCGCCGATCTGAAGGCGGTTCTCGGCGAGGCCGAGCTGGTCGATTCGTGGGCGTTTCCGGCCCGCTGGTATGCGCGCGCACCGCGCCTGCGCGCGGTCTTCACTCCGGCGGCCGGGCGCGATTGGGTCGAGTCCGATCCGACGGGACGCGTGAACGTCCACCACGGAACCTTCCACGGACCGCTCATCGCGGAGTCGATGCTGGGATTGATGCTCCACTTCAATCGTTGCATTCCCCAGATGCAGGCGGCCGAGCGCTGGCGCGCGTGGGATCGCAACATCCAATTCCCCGGCTCCCTCTTGCGCAGTCAGCACGCGGTGATCGTCGGGTTCGGGGCGATCGGCCGGCATTGCGCGAAACTTCTTGCGGCCGTCGGCATGTCGGTCGTCGGCTGCCAGCGCACGCACGCGGGCGGGACCGATCCCGAGAGTGGTGCGCGCTTGTGTCGACCGGTGGACCTACCAGGCGAACTCGGACGCGCCGATCACGTCGTCCTCCTCCTCCCCGGAGGCGATCCGACCCGCGGCTTTTTGTCTCGCGAGCTTCTCGCGGCGACGCGACGTGGCGCGTACGTCTACAACTTCGGTCGGGGAACGACGATCCGCGAGGCGGATCTGCTGTGGGCCCTCGACGAAGGGATTCTCGCAGGGGCGGGTCTCGACGTCACCGAGGTCGAGCCTCTACCGGCCGGGTCGTTGCTCTGGGACGACCCCCGGGTCTTCGTGCACCCGCACTCCTCCTGCGTCTACGACGAGTATCGCCCATGGCATGTGGCCGAACTCGTCGAGCAGTTGCGGCCGTATCGGGCGGATTGACCCCCGTCGTCGGGTCGAGGCCGCCCTGGCTCAGGCGGCCTCGAAGAGGCCGGCTGCTCCCATGCCGCCTCCGACGCACATGGTGACGATCCCGTACCGTTTTTTCTGGCGCTTGAGCTCGAGCAGGAGGGTGCCCACCATGCGCGAGCCGGTCATCCCATACGGGTGGCCGATCGAGATGGCGCCGCCATTGGGGTTGAGCTTCTCGGGGTCGATGCCGAGCCGGTCGCGGCAGTACACGGCCTGTGAGGCGAATGCCTCATTGAGTTCGACGATGTCGATGTCGTCGATGGAAAGACCGTTGCGTTTGAGGAGCTTGGGGACGGCGAAGACGGGCCCGATCCCCATTTCGTCCGGTTCGCACCCGGCGAAGACACAGCCGCGAAAGTACCCCAGGGGTTCGATGCCGAGTTCGCGGGCGCGGTCGGCCGACATGAGAAGGTTGGCGGACGCTCCATCGGAGAATTGGGAGGAGTTGCCGGCGGTGACGCTGCCCTCGGCATCGAAAGCACCCTTGAGCGATTGCAGGCCCTCCAGGGTCGTGCCCGGCCGGTTGCATTCGTCGCGGTCGACCACGACCTCCTTCTCGGAGGTCTCGCCGGTCTCCTTGTCCTTGGCCTGCATTTTGACGGTCATCGGGAAGATCTCGTCGTCGAACTTCCCGGACTGCTGGGCCGCCGCGGTGCGGCGCTGCGATGCGAGGGCGAACTCGTCCTGGGAGTCGCGGCTGACGCCATAGCGCTGCGCGACGATCTCTGCCGTCTGCCCCATCGGCATGTAGATGTCCTTCTTGTGGTCGAGCAGCCACGGGTTGAAGAGATTCTTCGTATTGAGGTCGTTCTGCAGCATGGTGATCGACTCCAGGCCACCCACGACCACCGCATCGGCTCCCTCACTCTGCACCATGTGGGCGCCAACCATGACGGCGTTGAGGCCCGACGAGCAGAACCGGCTCACGGTCGAGCCCGCGACGGTCACCGGCAGTCCGGCCATCACGGCTACGTTGCGGCCGACGTTGAAGCCCTGCGGCCCCTCCGAGAAGCCGGTCCCCATCACGCAGTCGTCGATCTCGGCGGGGTCGAGTTGGGGGACCTTCTCGACGACCTTCTTCACCGCCGCGGCGGCCAGGTCGTCGGGGCGGGTCATGTTGAAGGATCCACGGAAGGATTTGGCCATGCCCGTGCGGGCGGTGGAAACGATCACGGTCTCGCGTTTGCTCGACATCAGGACCTCCGAAGTTGCGGATTGTTCATCACGACCGAAAGGTCGCCGGACGGAAGGTCGCAGTTGGGTCGGGGTGATGCAAGCGGCGCATTCGTTGGACAGGCCACAGTGCGGTGTGGGATGCAGACCGGGTAGGGACGATGCACGATGGTGGTGTGGGATGCGGGAGGGGAGGAATGGTGATGGTGGGGAGTGAAGCGAAGCGGGAGGAGGGTGGTGTCGCCGCCGAGGTGGCGCCGCCGCGACTGGAGGGGCCGGGGTGTGATGCCTGTGGCTCGAACATGCAGCCGATGGGGCACTGCAAATATCTGTGTCGTCGCTGCGGCTTCCTGCGTACCTGCATCGACACCGTCTGAGAGGCGCTGGTCGTGCGCGACGGGAGGAGGAGGTCCTTCCTGCGCCCGGGCTTCGAGCCCGGATGAGGAGCGGGCGTGCGGGCGGTGGTCCAACGCGTGCGCCGGGCGCACGTGACGGTCGGGGAGGAGACCGTCGGTCGCATCGGGCGGGGACTTCTCGTCCTGCTCGGAGTCGGGCGTGAAGACGGCGAGCGTGAAGCCCGGACCCTGGCCCGGCGGATCGTGGGATTGCGCATCTTCGACGACAGCGAGGGCCGCATGAACCACAGCGTGGTCGACGCGGGCGGAGAGGTGCTGGTGGTTTCGCAATTCACCCTCTGGGGCGACACGAGCGCTGGCCGGCGACCCTCCTGGGGACGCGCTGCGCCCGCCACGCACGCCCAACCCCTCTACGAGATCTTCCTGGAGGAGGTGCATTCCCTCGACGTGGGGGTCGCTCAGGGCCGGTTCGGCGCCGACATGG
>JAPOLW010000591.1 GCA_029976905.1 bacterium
GACTCCCGTCGCTGAACGGTGCCGGACCGCGTTCCGGTCCACGACCCCGCCCCAGCCAGGCAAGCCTTCCCATGCAGAGGAGCATCGCCATCACCGCCCCGGCCGCCCGAACCCTCGACTACGTCGAGCTCACCAAGCCGCGCATCACGCTCATGGTCGTGATCACGACGGCGGCGGGCTACCTCATGGGGGCACCAGCGGGCGGCTCTCTGCTCGTCCTCCTGCACACGATCGTCGGCACGGCGCTGGTTGCCTCCGCCGCAAGTGCGCTCAACCAATGGATGGAGCGCGATACGGACGGCCGCATGGAGCGAACGCGCGGACGCCCGTTGCCCGCAGGGCGCATGGAGCCAACGGCCGCTCTCGCCTTCGGCGTCGTGGTGGGTACGGCGGGAACGGTCTACCTGGGTTTTTGCGTAAACCGCCTGACCGCGGGACTCGGTCTGGGCACCCTTTTGCTCTACGTGCTGGCCTATACGCCGATGAAGCGGGTCTCCTCCCTGTGCACCATCGTTGGCGCCGTTCCAGGCGCGCTTCCTCCAGTCATGGGCTGGGCGGCGGCCCGCAACGATCTCTCCGTCGGCGCCTGGGTGCTCTTCGCCCTGCTCTTCCTCTGGCAGATGCCGCACTTCCTCGCGATCGCGTGGATCTATCGCGATGAGTACCGCCTGGGCGGCCAGCCGATGCTGCCCGTTCTCGATCCCGAGGGCGTTCGCACCGGCCGCCAGATCGTCCTCTACTGCCTGGCCCTCCTGCCGGTCAGTCTGCTGCCGACCGTCATCGGCCTGTCTGGAGAGATCTACTTCGCGGGCGCGTTCCTTCTAGGGCTGCTCTACCTCGCAGCCGGTCTGCACGTGGCTTGGCAACGCAGCGAAGACGCCGCGCGTCTTCTCGTGCGCATCTCCGTCGTCTATCTGCCGGTCCTGCTGGGGCTGATGGCGGCCAGCAGGGTGTCGCTCTGACCTCCGCGACGGCGAAGGGTGCCCGCGGGAGTATCCTCGAGGTCCGGGAACTCGCGCACTCCTACGGCGAAACCCGGGCGCTCGATGGCCTCACGTTCTCGGTCGAGCGCGGAGAGATCTTCGGACTGCTGGGCCCCAATGGCGGCGGCAAGACGACCCTCTTCCGGATCCTGGCAACACTTCTGGCGCCGGATTCGGGCGCCGCCCGGATCGGCGGGCACGACGTGATCGCCGACCCACAAGCCGTACGCCGCCAGATCGGCGTCGTCTTCCAATCTCCGAGCCTCGACGTGAAACTGTCGGTGCGCGAGAACATGGTCCACCAGGGCCATCTGCACGGCCTGCACGGAACCGCACTGGGCGCCCGCATCGACGAGATGCTCGGACGTGTCCAGATGCTGTCGCGCGCGGACGACCTGGTCGAGACCCTGTCCGGCGGCATGCGGCGTCGCATCGATCTGGCCAAAGGCTTGATGCATCAGCCCGATCTCGTCCTCCTCGACGAGCCCACCACCGGCCTGGACCCGGGCGCGCGACTCGACCTGTGGAACTACATCGTCGAGGCTCGCGATCGCGACGGCCTCTCGGCTTTGATCACGACCCACCTGATGGACGACGCCGAGAAATGCGACCGCCTTCTGATCATCGACCGGGGGCGGGTCGTCGCCATCGGCACCCCCGACTCGCTTCGCGAAGAGGTCGGGGGGGACGTGCTGGTCGCCCAGACCCGCGATCCGCAGAAGCTTGCCGGCGAGATCCGTCAGACCCTGGGCGAGCAAGCGGAGGTCGTCGACGGGATGGTCCGCATCCGGCGACCCCGCGGCCACGAATTCGTGCCGGTCCTCTTCGAGGCCTTCCCGGGCCGCATCGACGCCTTGAGCGTCGGGCGACCGACTCTGGAGGACGTCTTCATCCAACACACCGGACACGCCCTCGGGGAGGAGGGCGACGCGCCCGACACACGAGGCCCGATTCCATGAGCGCTTCCACGACCGTGACCGATACCCTCCTGCGCCCGACCGCCACCCTTTGGTGGCGGGAGATCGTCCGCTTCTACCGCCAGCGCAGCCGTATCGTCGGCGCTCTGGCGACCCCGATCCTCTTCTGGATCCTCCTGGGATCGGGCTTCGCCGATTCCTTCCGCGCCGACGGCACCCCCGACGGAGTCGGATACGCGGAGTACTTCTACCCCGGCGCGATGACCATGGTCGTGCTCTTCACCGCGATCTTCTCGACCATCTCGGTGATCGAGGATCGCAAAGAGGGGTTTCTGCAGGCCGTCTTCGTCGCCCCCGTCGCACGCTCCACGATCGTTCTCGGAAAGATCCTCGGCGGCGCCACTCTCGCGCTGGGTCAGGCACTGTTGCTCCTCGCCGCCGCCCCTCTGCTCGGCCTCGATCTGTCGATCCTGGACGTCGTGGCCGTCGTGGCCCTGCTCGCCATCATCGCCTTCGGGCTCACGACCCTGGGCTTCCTCATTGCCTGGCGCATGGATTCGACGCAGGGGTTCCACGCCATCATGAACCTCGTTCTCATCCCCATGTGGCTTCTCTCCGGAGCGTTCTTCCCGGCCGCGGGAGCGTCGGGATGGCTTCGGATCCTGATGGCCCTCAACCCGCTGACCTACGGGATGGCTGCGCTGCGCCGCTGCCTCTATCCCGACGGGGTGTCGGTCGGTCCCGACGTGCCTGGACTTCCGATCGCCGTGGTGGTGACGGTCGCCTTTGCGGTGGGCGCCTTCCTCGTCGCTCGCGCGCAGGCGGCCCGCCCTCTCGACGTGGGCCTCGCATGAGGCTGCGGCCCGCCCTGCTCGCCTCGGCCGCTGCGCTGGCGGGGGTCGTGCTCTTCGCCTTTGGGTTGCGCGCCCTCCCCGACCGGGAGCAACCCTTAC
>JAPOLW010000592.1 GCA_029976905.1 bacterium
ATCCAACCTTCGCCGAGGGGATAATGGAGGCGGCGCTCGCCGCGACCGGCGAGGGATTGAACGCATGAGCCCGATGGAGCAGGAGTGGAGGCGGCAGCCGTGATGTTGGCTCCGGCAGAGGCCCCGGCGGTGGACGCGATGGGTCTACAGGTGCGCTGGCTGGGGCGCATCGGGTTCGACGAGGCGTTCGCGCTCCAGGAAGAGATCGTACGCGGTCACGCCGCATGCGGCGACACCCTGTTGCTTCTCGAGCATGACCCGGTCTACACGACCGGCCGCCTGGGGAAGCACGAGAACCTCCCCGGTTCCGGGAGTGCCGTCCCGCTCCGCCGGATCGGGCGCGGCGGCGACGTGACCTACCACGGGCCAGGGCAATTGGTGGGCTATGTCCTCGTGGATCTCCGGGCGCGGGGCGGCGACGTCCATCGGTTCCTGCGTTGCCTGGAGGAAGGGGTCATCGGCGTCCTCGACGATCTCGGGGTCCGCGGAGACCGCGTCGCTGGGCGCACCGGGGTATGGGTGCGCGCCCCCGGTGGAGAGGACGCGCAAGCGCGCAAGATCGCCTCGATCGGTATCGGCGTGCGCCGGGGGATCTCGATGCATGGATTTGCTCTCAACGTGTCGGTCGACCTGCGTGCCTTCGACGCCATCGTGCCGTGTGATCTGCCAGGGGTCCGGATGACGTCGGTCGAGCAGGAACGCGGCAGACCGGCACCGCCACTCGACGAGGTCGCCCGGCGGGCGGGGGCTTGCATCGGCCGCGCCCTGCCGGCGCGGCGCATGGCACGGAGGCGGAAATGAGTGCTGCGGTGCGCCCGGGACGCCGACATCCGGAGTGGATTCGAGTGCGCGTTCCTGCGGGAGACGGCTATTTGCGCACGCGTTCCATCGTCGCCGAATCGAAGGTCGCAACCGTCTGCGAGGAGGCCCGCTGCCCGAATCTGGCCGAGTGTTGGGCGCACGGAACGGCGACGTTCATGCTCATGGGCGACACGTGCACGCGGAATTGTGGATTCTGCGCGGTCTCGCACGGGCGCCCACCTCCGCTCGATCCACTCGAGCCTACGCGTCTTGCGACCGCGGTCGAGCGACTGGGGCTCGCCCACGTGGTGATCACCTCGGTCGACCGGGACGACCTGGACGATTTCGGGGCCGGACATTTCGCGGCCACGGCCCGCGCCCTGCGGACCCGTGTCCCGCAGTGCCGCATCGAGGTCCTCACGCCGGACTTCCAGGGTCGACGGGAGAGCGTCGAGGTCGTGGCCCGCGCTCCGATCGAGATCTATAACCACAACCTCGAGACGGTGCCGAGGCTCTACAAGCGAGCGCGGGCCGGGGCGCGATACGAGCGCTCCCTCGATGTCCTGCGGGTGGCGCGTGCAACCCGCTCCGATCTGCTGACCAAGGCCGGCCTCATGCTTGGTCTCGGAGAGGAGATCGACGAGGTGGTCGCCGTCCTCGAGGATCTGCGCGCCGTGGACTGCGACATCCTGACGCTGGGTCAGTACCTGCAGCCATCCCGGGCTCATCTGCCAGTCGAGCGTTACCTCGACCCCGCCGAGTTCGAAGAGCTGGGACAAAGGGCTCTCGCTCTGGGCTTCCGGCACGTGGAATCCGGACCGCTCGTCCGCAGCTCCTACCATGCGTGGAGCCACGTACCGCCGGAGGATCCCTCCTCCGACGGCCCCTGAGGCCGGGTACGGGCTCGTTCCTGGCCCGCAGGCGCTCGCCACGGGCTCCGCTTCCTTTCCGGAGGTCGCCCGCCCACGGAGCCGCGTTGCGCCCGTGGCCCATTTCCCGTAGGGCTACGAGCCGACTCTCGGTTCGGAGACCGGGTCGGGGGAAAAAGAATGCTCAAGCTCTATGACTATCCGCAGTGTCCGTTCAGCCAGAAGACGCGTATCGTCCTGGCCGAAAAACAGCTCGATTACGAGAAGATTCACGTGGATCTCCGGAAACGGGAGCAATTCGATCCGTCCTTTCTTTCCCTGAACCCTTTCCACAAGGTGCCGGTTCTGGTCGACGAAGAAGAGGGCGACGACCAGCGCACGGTCGTCTACGACTCGACGGTCATCGACGAGTTCCTCGAGGACGAGTACCCCGAGCCGGCGCTGATGCCGCCCCCCGAGGACGCGGCTGGTCGTGCCCGTATTCGGCAGCTCGAAGACTTCGCCGACATCGCGTTCGTCCTGCCGGCGGGGAACCTTCTCACCGAGCACGTCAAGCGGGAGGAGGAGCGTGAGGTCGAGAAACTGCGTCGCGCCAAGGACGAGGTCGACCGGGCGTTTCTGCTGCTGGAGCGAGAGCTTTCGGGTGGCCGTCAGTACCTCGGCGGTGAGCAATTCACCCTCGCGGACGCCGCCTTCGCGCCGCGCCTGCTTTTGCTCGTCAGCCGCAATGTCGAGTTGCCCGAGGGGGCGCGGGGATTGAAGGCCTACATCGATCGTCTTCGGCAGCGCGAATCGATCCGAAAACTCGACGGTTTTTGAGTCGGTCGGCGACGCCGGAGACCACCGGGCCGTCGCCGTGCTGCGGGCGGGTTCCTGCTGGCCAGGCGGCCACCGGTGCGTCACAATGGTGGGGATGGACGCCGAGGAGCAGGAGCGACGGCGACTCGCGGTGATCGAGTCGTACAAGGTCGTCTGCATCTGCAACAAGATCCGTCGCGGCGTCGTCGAGCGTGCCATCGAAGGGGGCGCGACGTCGATCGACGACGTGCGCCGTCGCACACGGGCGGCCACCGGGCCCTGTGGTTCGAAGAGGTGTGGCCCCGTGATCCGCCAGATGCTTCGGGAGAGCCGTTCCTCCCGGGATTGAGCGGGAACGCCCGCGCC
>JAPOLW010000593.1 GCA_029976905.1 bacterium
GATGGGACTTTCTGCGGACGCTGCCCGCTTCGGCCCCCCTGCCCCGACGGGGCTGCCGCGGACAACGGATTCAGGCGGGACGCCGGACGTTCAACCCCGCCGTGTTCTCCCGCAGGATCTTGCGCTGCCGGGCGTCCGCGAAGTGGGCGACCTCCGGGACGTAGTCCAACGGCTGCGGCATGCCTTCGATGTGGGGCCAGTCCGAACCGAAGATCACGCGATCCTCCCCCATGTACTCCACGACCTCGTTGACGTCATCTTCCCAGAAGGGATTGATCCAGACGTGTTCGCGGAAGACCTCACACGGATCATCCTTGTAGTATCCGAGCTTTCCGAGACGGTTCCTGGATTGGGCGAGCTTGCGGAAGAGATCGGGCAGAAACTCGGCTCCATTCTCCACCGAGGCGACCCGCAGGTTGGGGAAGCGCTCGAAGAGCTTTTCGTAGGCGAGTGTGATGAGGAAGTCGTACGCCGCTCGCTCGATGTTGAAATGCTTGATGTTCGGCGAGAAGGCCCCGCCAAAGGACGCCGAGAAACCATCGGGCACATAGCCGTGCGTCGTGTATCCCGAATCGCCGGCATGCACGACGACGGTGACCCCCGCCTCATTCACCCGGGCCCAGAACGGATCGAACATCGGATCCGACGGTGATCGCACGCCGTCCCGGGCGGTCCACACCGCGGCCGGGCGCATGACGATGATACGCGCATCTCTCTCGAGCGCCCATTCGAGCTCGCTGCACGCGAAATCGAGGTCGGCGAGGGAGATGTAGGGCGCCCCGAAGATCCGGCCCTCGTAGTTCAGACCCCAATCTTCCTCCAGCCAGCGGTTGAATCCCCGAAAGAGCGCCACGACCGCTTCGGTGTCCTCCTTGAGAAGTTCCTCGTAGAGAACGCCGAGCGTGGGGAAGAGCCACATGCCTTCGAGCCCCTGCCCGTCGAGGAGTGGCAACCGCGCCTCCGAGCGAAGGTAGGCGTCGGGCAGCGGTTCTCTATCCCGCAGGAGATCCTCGGGCCGGATGTTTTTCGGGTTTCCCCGCAGAAAGTCCCCGATGGCTCCGGGCTTGGCAATGGGATTCCACGTCGGGTTCTTGACGGCATGCGCGAGGCGCCCACCGACGAGGTGATGCTGGCGGCCATCGATCTCGGCCCATTGCACGCAGCGGGCGTGCATTTGCCGGGGGACGTGTCGCGTGAAGGCGTCGAGGGCCTCGTAATAGTGGTTGTCGCAATCGAAAGCCTGGTACCCGAGGTCGTCCATGGTGTGGATCATAACGACTGCCGCCCCACCGTGTCACCTCCGGGCCTGGCGGCCGAGAGGCCGCGCCCCCTTGAATTCCGACGCCCTGCGATGTCATATCGGGCATGCAGGATCTCCCGAAAATCATCAGCGTCGATGACCACGTCGTCGAACCCGCCCACGTCTGGCAGAACTGGCTGCCCGAGAAGCACCGCGAGAGAGGCCCCCGGGTGATCCGGGAGCGCTTCGGACGCTTCAGCCTCGAGAAGGGGGCCAAGTACAACAACCCGATCGATCCCAACGGCGCCTGGGGTGACGCCTGGTTGTACGAAGACAAGCTGATCTACGTCCACAAGCGACACGTCGCGATTCCGCTGGAGGCCACTCCCGACGGAGACAAGACGAAATTCGACCGGTCGAAGATGACCATGACGGCCATGACCTACGAGGACATGCGACCGGGCTGCTACGACCGGGATGCCCGGATCAAGGAGTTCGAGGAGAACTGGGTCGACGGATCCCTACCGTTCCCGACCTTCCCACGCTTTTGCGGACAGACCTTCTACGAGGGAAGCGACAAGGAATTGGGGCTCGCCTGCGTGAAGGCCTACAACGATTGGATGGTCGAGGAGTGGTGCGCGCCCTCGGGGGGAATGAACATTCCCTTGTGCATCATGCCGTTGTGGGACGTCGAGCTCGCCGCCGAAGAGATCCGCCGCAACGCGGCGCGGGGCGTGCGCGCCGTCTGCTTCAGCGAACTCCCCAGTCATCTCGGATTGCCCAGCATCCACACCGGATATTGGGACCCCATGTTCCAGGCCTGCGAAGAGACCCAGACCGTCGTCTGCATGCACGTCGGCTCTTCCTCGACCGACCCCACCGGTTCGCCCGACGCGCCGGGGGCCGCACGCGCCATGATCTCCTTCAACAACTCGATGACCTCGCTCGGCGAATACCTCTTCAGCGTCATGCCGCGATTCCCCCAGCTCAGGATCGCCTATTCGGAGGGCCAGGTCGGCTGGATCCCCTACGCTCTCGAGCGTGCCGATTACGTCTGGGAACACCACGACGGCTGGATGGGCGGCAAGTCGATTCTGTCCGAAAAGCCGTCCACCCATTATTACGGGCGCGTCTTCGGCTGCTTCACCTCCGACTACCACGGAATGAAGAATCTCGACGCCCTGGGCGTCGACCAGATCTGCTTCGAGACCGACTACCCGCATACCGACACCTCGTGGCCCGATACCGTGGCATCCGTCCAGGAGATGCTGCAGGGCGTTCCGGAGGATCTGGCGTATAAGGTCGTACGCGGCAACGCGATCCAGATGCTTGGCCTCGACCGGGTCTAGGCCCGGTCGAGGTCGGATCGAGGACCTCCTCTATCCCCCCTGGGGACCGTCGAGATCGCTGGCGCTGTGGCGCTCGAAGACGCGCTCCTCTTCGGGGCCCCAGATCCGGTTGACGCGCTCGCCGCGCTTCACGGCGGGACGCTCGCGAATCTCCGTCGCCCAGCGGGCCACGTTCCGGTAGGAAGGCACATCGAGGAACTCCTGCGCCGCGTAGAGTTCTCCAACGACCAGCCAGCCATACCAGG
>JAPOLW010000594.1 GCA_029976905.1 bacterium
ACGACTCTCCACCCGGGTGTCGTGGTCTACCCGGACGTCTCGATCGGGGACGATTTCACCGCGCACGCCAACGTCGTCGTCCGGGAGCGTGTCCGGATCGGGGACCGCGTGACCCTCGGTGCCGGAGTCTCGGTCGGCGGCGAGGGCTTCGGCTACATCCCTCTCCCCGGCGGCGGAGTGCATAACGTCCGCCAGATCGGCACGGTCGTGATCGAAGACGACGTCGAGATCGGCGCCAACGCCACGATCGATCGGGCCGCGATCGGGACGACCAGGATCGAGCGCTGCGCGAAGATCGACAATCTGGTGATGGTCGCGCACGGTTGCCGTATCGGCCCCGAGGCTCTGATTGCGGCACAGACGGGCCTCGCTGGGAGCACCATCGTCGGGGCCCGGGTGCAATTGGGCGGTCAGGTGGGCGCCGCCGGGCACCTCACGATCGGGGCCGATGCAAGGGTCGCGGCCCAAAGCGGTATCGCGAACGACGTCCCCGACGGTGGGGTGGTCGGCGGCTATCCGGCGATGGAGGTCGGCCTTTGGCGCCGGGTATCGGCCGCGGTCCACAAGCTACCGGAGCTGCTCCGGCGCGTCCGGCGGATCGAGCGAATTCTGGAGCGGCGGGAGAAGGCCGGTTGACGCCGCGCGGCAGGAATTGATTTCCAGCTCCAGACGCCTACTATCCTTGCGGAATCCATGAAGATCCGGCTCGAAGATATTCTCGAGGAGCCGACCGAAGCGAACTTCTCCGCGACCGCCGAGGCCGTCAACGAGCGTCTTGCCGAAGGTCGCCACGAGGCCGGGGAGTTCCGTCTCGGGAACGCCCTCGCGGTCGATGTACGCTACTACCGCGCGGGCGAGGATCTGTACTTCGACGGCTCGCTCGCGAGCACGGTGCGGGCCTCCTGTGCCCGATGCCTCGGGGAGTATCGGCTTCCCCTGAAGACTCCGTTCCAGTTCGTATTGGCTCCGGCGGCGCCGCAGGAGGCAGACCATGAGCTCGTCGCGGACGATCTCGCTCTGAGTTACTTCTCCGGGACCGAGATCGATCTGGAGCCTCTGTGCAGCGAGCAGGCGATCCTGGCACTGCCGACGCGGGCTCTTTGCAGCGAGGATTGCAAGGGCCTCTGCCCGGTTTGCGGGAACGATCGCAACGCAAGCCCCTGCCGATGCGAGACCGCACAGCCCGACCCGCGCTGGGCCGCCCTGCGGGAATGGAAACCGCCCGCATCCTGAACGGCGAAGCCCCCGCGGAAGAAGCAAAAGACGCAAACGCCCGGCACGGCGAGACCACCGTGCGCGCCGGGCGAACGAGATCCCCAGGAGACAGAGATGGCCGTACCGAAGAGAAGAACCTCCGTCAGCAAACGGAACAAGCGTCGCGCGCACGACTCGCTCACCGCGCCGAGCCTGGTGCCCTGCCCGCAGTGCGGCGAGCCCCGGATGCGGCATCGGGCGTGTCCCACCTGCGGTGTGTACCGCGGTCGGAAGGTCACCGAGCCTCGCGGCGAGTAGCGCGTGATCGCGCGGCAGAGGGCGCTCTGAGATGCGCATCGCGGTCGACGCGATGGGCGGGGACCATGCGCCCGGCGCGATCGTCGAGGGTGCCGTCGCGGCGGCGCGCGATCTTGGGCTATCGATTCTCCTGGTCGGTGACCGGACGCGTGTGGAGGTAGAGCTCGGCCGACATGAGACCGCGGGTCTCGACATCGAGATGCGCCATGCCGCAGAAGAGGTCGGCATGGACGACGCGCCCACCGAAGCCCTGCGCAAATCCGACTCCTCGCTCGTCGTCGGCCTCGCGGCCGTGCGCGACGGCGACGCGGGCGGCTTTGTCTTCGCGGGCAATACCGGAGCCGGCATGGTGGCCGGCGCGCACGTCCTCGGTCGCATCCACGGTGTCGAGCGCCCGGCCATCGCGGTGCAGGTGCCCAACCTGTCGGGCGACACCGTCCTCCTCGATGCCGGAGCGAACGTCGATTCCCGGGGGGTCCACCTGGTGCAGTTCGCGCTCATGGGCGAGGCCTATGTGCGCACGCTCCGACACATGGCGGCGCCTCGGATCGGCTTGCTTTGCAACGGCACGGAATCCGGCAAAGGGAGCGCGGCCGTTCGCGAGGCCGCGCCCATCCTCGCGCGCCTACCGATCAACTACGTCGGGCTCGTCGAAGGAAATGCGCTGACCACCGGGGACGTCGACGTCGTCGTCTGTGACGGCTTCGTCGGAAATCTCGTCCTGAAGAGTCTCGAGGGCTTCGGTGGCCTGGTGGGGACGCGTCTGAGCGAGGCTCTCGAACGGGGTTTCTGGGCACGCCTGGCCGGTCTCCTTCTGCGCCGGCGGCTGCGTTCGCTCGCGCGTGAACTCGATCCCGGAGAGACGGGAGGGGCGCTCTTGCTCGGCCTCGACGGGCCGGTGATCAAGGCGCACGGGTCGTCGGACGCCCGGGCCATCCGCAATGCGATCGGCGTCGCCGCCGAACTGGCGCTAGCCGAGGTCACAGTGGAGGTCGCCCAGAGCATCGCGTCGAGGCTCGAGATGGTCGCGAAGGACGCGCAGTTGGTCCTGGACGACGGTCCCAAGCCGGGGCGCGCGCGGCGCATCTGGCACGCGATCCGCAAACGACTGTGGGCCGCGGAAGCGGTGGGCCGCGATGCGGGCACCGGCTCCGGCGAGGCCGCTGGCCAGGATTTGAGCGCTGGACCCGGGGAGGCGGCGGGCCTGCCTGCGCCCGAGCCCCGCCCGGCGAACCCCGAGCTGCACGACGTCCCCGGAGATCCATCGCGAGCAGATCCAAAGGCCGTCGCTCGCCCCGCCG
>JAPOLW010000595.1 GCA_029976905.1 bacterium
CGGGCCAAGAAGGTCGTCGCGGTAGCGATCGAGAGGCTCGCCGGCGAATGGGTGGCCGAGAGGACGGTCTCGATCGTCCATCTGCCCAGCGACGACATGAAGGGGCGCCTCATCGGGAGGGAAGGGCGCAACATCCGCGCTATCGAGGCCGCCACAGGCGTCGATCTGATCATCGATGACACCCCCGAAACCGTCGTCATTTCCTGCCACAATCCGGTTCGCCGGGAGATCGCGAGGATCGCGGTCGAGAAGCTCATCGCCGATGGACGGATCCACCCGGGACGGATCGAAGACGTCGTCCGCAAGGCCGAGAAGGACGTCGAGGAAACGGTTCGCGAGACCGGTCAGAAGGCGCTCTTCGAGGTGGGCGTGCATGGCGTCCATCCCGAGATCGTCAAACTGCTCGGCATGCTGCGGTTTCGCTACAGCTACGGGCAAAACGTCCTCGCCCATTCCATCGAGGCGGCCTTCATTTGCGGGGTCATGGCCAGCGAGTTGGGACTCAACGCCAAGCAGGCCCGACGCGCGGCCCTCCTGCACGACATCGGGAAGGCTTTGACCCATGAGGTGGAGGGGTCGCACGCGTTGATTGGGGCCGACATCGCCCGCAAGCACGGGGAGTCGTCCAAGATCTGCAACGCGATCGCGGCGCATCACGAAGAGGTGAAAGCCGAGACGGTGCTCGCGCCGCTGGTCGATGCGGCCGATGCCCTGTCGGGAGCCCGGCCCGGAGCCCGCCGGGAGGTGCTCGAATCCTACGTCCAGCGACTCGAGGACCTGGAGAAGATCTCGAATTCCTTCCGCGGCGTCGAGAAGTCTTTTGCGGTGCAGGCCGGCCGGGAAATCCGGATCTTCGTGGAGCCGGGTCGGGTGAGCGATGACGAGTCGACCATGCTTGCCCGCGACGTGGCCCGTCGCATCGAGGACGAGTTGACGTACCCCGGCCAGATCCGCGTCACGGTCATCCGGGAAACCCGCGCCAGCGAGGTGGCGCGCTAGGGATCGTGCCGCAGGACCATGAAGATTCTCATTCTGGGGGACGTCGTCGGGCGGGCTGCGCGCCGGATGCTGCGGCGCGAGGTGCGTCGCTTGCGCGCCGAGGCCGACCTCGATCTGGTGGTGGCCAACGGAGAAAATGCGTCCGGCGGCCGGGGGATCGATCCCGACGCCCTCGATGAACTCTTCGACTCCGGCGTCGATGTGGTGACGTCCGGGAACCACATCTGGCAGCATCGGAGCCTGTTGCCGCATCTCGAGGGCGAGGCCCGATTGCTGCGCCCGGCGAATTTCGCCGACGGTGTTCCCGGGCGTGGCTGGACGGTCGTGGAGGCGCGTAACGGAGCTCGGGTCGGGGTCATGAATCTCATCGGTCGGGTCTTCATGGGGAGTCACGATTGCCCCTTCCGGGCCGCTGACGGGATTCTGGCTGACGCAGCGGAGAGCGTTGACGTGGTCCTGGTCGACATGCACGCCGAGGCGACCTCGGAGAAGGTCGGCATGGGCTGGTATCTCGACGGGCGGGTTGCCGCCGTCGTGGGAACGCACACGCACGTGCAGACGGCCGACGAGAGGGTTCTGCCTGGCGGGACGGCGCACCTGAGTGACCTCGGCATGTGCGGGCCCATGGACTCGGTCATCGGGATGCGTCGCCGGGAGGTGCTCGAGCGATTTCTCACCCAGCGCCCCGCGCGATTCGAGGTGGCCCGCGGCCCTCTGCTGCTCCAGGGCGCCTTCATCGACGTCGAGGCCGAAACTGGCCGTGCACGGACCATTCGCCGGCTGAGGGAGGTGCATCAGCCGTGAACGCCCTCGCTGGAGTCCCTCGCACGCCATGAGCCGGATCACGGAGCAGATGGACCTCATTCGCCTCGGGGCCGTCGATCTCCTGCCCGAGGGGGAATTCGAGCGTAAGCTCGCTCTTGCCGAGCGGGAAGGCCGCCCGTTGCGGGTGAAGCTCGGGGCTGACCCGTCGGCTCCCGATCTCCATCTGGGTCACGTCGTCGTGCTCAAGAAACTGTCTCATTTCCAGAGGTTGGGGCATCACGTCATCTTCCTGATCGGGGACTTCACGGGGCGGATCGGCGATCCGACCGGCCGCTCGGAGACGCGTCGGGCGCTGACCCGGGAGGAGGTGGCGGCCAACGCCGAGACCTACCGGGAGCAGATTTTCCGTGTTCTGGATCCGGAGAAGACCTCGGTGCGCTTCAATTCGGAGTGGATGGAGGAGATGAATGGCGCCGACATGGTCCGGCTGTGCGCCCAATTCACGGTGGCCCGGATGTTGGAGCGGGACGATTTCGAGAAGCGCATGGCCGATGGCCGCGCAATCGGCATTCACGAATTCCTATACCCACTGGCCCAGGCCTACGATTCCGTCGCCCTCGAAGCGGATGTCGAAATCGGGGGCACGGACCAGCGCTTCAACCTCCTGGTCGGACGGGACATCCAGCGAGCCTACGGACAGGAGCCGCAGGCGGTCCTGACGATGCCGCTGCTCGAGGGCACCGACGGTGCCCAGAAGATGAGCAAATCGCTAGGCAACGCGATCGGCATCAGTGAAGCCCCGGACCAGATCTTCGGCAAGCTGATGTCGATCTCGGACGAGCTCATGGTGCGGTATGCAGAGCTCCTGAGCGAAGGCCTTACCGATCTCGCGGGACGGCTCCGGGCCGGTGCGCTCCACCCGATGGAGAGCAAAAAAGAGCTGGCCCAGGATGTCGTTGCGCAGTTTCATGGCGCCGCAGCCGCGAAATCGGCCCGCAGCCGCTTCGAGGAGCGTTTCCAGCAGCGCAAGGAGGACGAACCTGC
>JAPOLW010000596.1 GCA_029976905.1 bacterium
GAAGAGCCCTCGAGCGCCCGACGCACCGTGAGATCCCCCCGGTACCGTTCCGCGTAGTTGCGCGGTGTCCAACTCTGGCCTTCGTAGCTCCAGGTAAACGGGCTGTCGTCGACCAGGCTCGCGGCCGTGATGTGACGTTGCGGGTCGCGCGCGGCAACCCCCGCGAGGTAGACCACGGGCTTGAACGCGGACCCGGCCTGGCGCCGTGCCTGGGTGGCTCGGTCGAACGGGCTTTTGGCGTAGTCCCGGCCGCCCACCAGAGCCCGGACGGCTCCGGTCCGGGGCGCCATCGCGACGAGAGCGGCCTCCAGGCGTTCCCTCTGCCCCTTCTCCCGCAGGGATTCATGCTCCTCCTCGAGAGCCACGAGTCCCGACCGCACCGCCGCCACGGCCTGTTCCTGGAGAAGCGGGTCGAGTGTCGTGTAGATCTGCAGCCCTTCGGTCGTGAGCACCGCCTCGCTGAAACGCAAGGCGAGCTCACGCTTGACGAAATCGACGAAGAAGCCGGCGTCCGCCGGCTCACGGGCCAACGAAGCCAGGCGAAGCGGACTTTCGGAAGCCGCCTGGTAGGTCGCCTCGTCGATCTCCTCGGCCTCGAGTAATTTCCGCAGGACGACGTCCCGGCGGCTCCGGGCCCGCTCAGGGTGACGATGCGGGGCATAACCATTGGGCGCCCGGATGAGGCCCGCAAGAAGCGCGGCTTCGGCAACGTCGAGGTCGCGGGGGTCCTTCCCAAAGTAGAAGCTCGACGCCTCGGCCACTCCGAAGATTCCGCGTGCCCCCCGCTGCCCGAGGTAAATCTCGTTCAGATAATTCTCGAGGATCTGCATCTTGGAGTAGCGCTGCTCGGCAACCAGAGCCATCGCCGCCTCCTCGACCTTCCGCGAGAACGTCCGCTCGGAGGTGAGGAAGAAATTCTTCATCAGCTGCTGCGTCAGGGTACTGCCGCCCTGACGCACTTCACCTGCCCGGAGATTGGCAAGCGCGGCGCGCCCGACACCGATGAGATCGACGCCGTGATGTTCGAAATAACGCGAATCTTCGGTCACCAGGATCGCTCGCACGAGCGTGGGGGCGACCTCCAGGACCCGCACGGCGCGCCGCTTCTCCCACTCCCCGAGGAAGATCCCGGTGAGTTCCTCGGGTTCGAGCGAGACCGCGCCACGCTCCTCCCGTCCGCCGAGCGAAAGAACCCGGACGACGCGGTCCCCCTCGAGTTCGATGCGTACCCGTTCCGTCTCCCGACGGCCGCGGGCGCCGGCCCGAAGCGCGATTTCGATCGCGTCGGGCGTTCGACGGAACTCGCCACCGGCGCGCGGCTCGGTCTCGACGCGGCGGTAGCGCAAGCGCTCCAACCGCCGTGCAAAGCCTGCCGCCTCGAGATCCAGGCCGGGATGGATCCGGAACTCGTCGCTGTAGATGCGCGACGGGAAATCCCACCGTCGGCCACCGAATTTCTCGTCGACGACCTGCGCGTAGTGCTCGCAGGCGACCACCACGACCAGGCCCGCGGCCGCCCCGAGGGGAACGAGAGCGATCCCCAGGGCGACCGCGAGCGATCCGAGTCGGCGCATTCAGGCGCGCTTTTCCGGTGCTTCAGTCCTCGGTGGGCTTGAGCGCGAGGAAGACCGTATTTTCCCCCCGTCGGACAAGGAGCAGTACACTCTTGCCCGGAACGCGCTTGCCCACCTGTTCGACGTAGGCGTCGACGTCGGACACCGCCTTGCGATTGACCTCCACGATCACGTCACCGCGGCGCAGGCCCGCGTCGGCGGCGGAGCTCCCAGGCTCGACGCTCGAGACCAGCACTCCCGAGACGTCCTCAGTGAGCCCGAGCGACTCGGCGATCTCCGGAGTGAGATTTTGGACGGTGAGTCCGAAGGCCTCGGATTCGCCCTGCGCGACCTGCAGATCCTCATCCTTCATCTGCCCGATCTCGAGGTCGATCATCTCCTCGCTTCCGTCGCGAAGGACCTTGACCGGGACCGTGTCCCCAATCGGCTTGCGGGCCACCATGAGCGGCAACTCGGTAGACTCCTTGACCGGCTCGCCCGCGAACTCGATGATCACGTCGCCCACTTCGATGCCCGCCTTCGCAGCGGGGCCGTCCTTGACCACGTCGGCCACGAGAGCGCCCCGAGCCTTGCCCAGATCGAGGTTCTCGGCGATCTCCGGCGTGACCTTCTGAATCATCACGCCCATCCAGCCGCGAGTGACCTTGCCGGTTTCCTGCAGCTGCGGGATCAGCTCCCGGGCCAGATTGATCGGAATGGCGAAGCCGATGCCGATGTTCCCGCCGCTTCGGCTGAAGATCGACGTGTTGATGCCAACGACCCGTCCTTCCAGGTCCAGCAGCGGCCCCCCGGAGTTGCCCGGATTGATGGGCGCGTCGGTCTGGATGAAGTCATCGTAGTTGCCCTGGCCGATGAAGCGCCCCTTGGCACTGACGATGCCCGCGGTGACCGTGAACTCAAGCCCGAAGGGATTGCCGATGGCCATGACCCACTCGCCGACCTTGAGGTCTTCGGAATTCCCGAACGAGATCGCCGGAAGGTCGCGATCCGCGTCGATCTTGAGAACGGCGATGTCGGTCTTCGGATCGCGGCCGACGAGTTCGGCCTCGTATTCCTCGCCGTTGGTGGTCTTCACGCTGATGGATTCCGAATTCTCGACGACGTGGTTGTTCGTGAGGATGTAGCCCTGGGCATCGAAGATGAAGCCGGACCCAAGACTTTTGCGCGGCTGCTGCCGGCGCGGCATCGGGCCGAAAAAGCGCTCGAACGGTTCCCAGAATTCTCGGGGATCC
>JAPOLW010000597.1 GCA_029976905.1 bacterium
GCGATCGAGGCGTAATTCTATCTCTTCTGGCCACTGCTCGTCGGTTGGGTTGCGCGCCGGACGACGAAGGGCCTCCCCTGGATCACGGCCGCCGCCGCGCTCGCTTCGCTGGCTCTGGGCTGGGCGCCTACCGAGGGCGACGAATGGCGTCACCGCCTCTACTACGGAACCGACGCGCGCGCGTCCGAACTCCTGGTCGGCGCGCTGCTGGCGCTCGCCTACCGGGCACGTATTGAATCCTGGTTCGCCCCGGGTCGGAGCCTCGCCGTTCTCGGCGCGGCCGCCCTCCTCCTGGAACTCCTCGCCTGGAACCGCCTGGCGACCGATTCCAACGTGCTCTACCGCGGCGGGTTCCTGGCCTACGCCGCCCTCTCGGCCGCCGTCATCGCCGCCTGCCTTTCCGATCGCGGGCCGGTCGCCCGCCTCCTGTCCTGGTCGCCCCTGCGCTGGGTCGGACGCGTTTCGTACGGCGCCTATCTCTACCACTGGCCCCTCTTCCTCGTTCTCGACGAGGCGCGTACCGGATGCGGGCCCGGTGCGCTCTTCATGCTGCGCGTGGCCGCGACCCTGGGATTGGCCGGACTCTCCTACACCTGGGTGGAAGAGCCCCTCCGGCGCGGCCGCCTCCTGCCCGCACCCTGGTTCGCACGTACGATGACGCTGGGGGGCACCGCGGTCGTGGCGTTGGCACTCGCGACCAGTCCCGTCACGCTCGAAGGGCACGTCGACGCGATCACCGATCATCTTCCCTTCGCCGGGCCCGCGGTCGGCGAAGACCAGCAGCAGCGATTCGCCATCTTCGGGGACTCGATGGCCTACACGCTCTGGCCCGGTCTGGGCTCGTGGGCAAAGGAAAACCCGGGAGCCAGAACGGTCAAGGGTCTGCCGGTGCTGGGCTGTGGCCTCGGTACGCCCGGTTTCGTCTCCGTGCACGGAAGTTGGGTCGACAAGGGCAGACGGTGTGCCGACATTCCCGCACGCTGGCGCAAGGTCGCCGAGAGCAACGAAGCCAACGTCGCCCTGGTGCTCGTGGGCGCCAGGGAGACACGCGACTGGACAGAGGACCGGCGAAACGGAACCGTTCGCGCCCTGGGAGATCCGGTCTTCGACGAAAGGGTCCGAGAGGCGATCGGCGCGGCCATGGACGCCCTGATCGCCAGTGGCGCCCGGGTGGTCTGGCTCACGGTGCCGCCCCTCAAACGCGCCCGGGAAAAAGGAGCCACGCAGCCGCCCGAACCCGTCGACCCGGCGCGGGTGGAACGCATGAACCAGTTGATCGAGAACGAAGCCGCGCTCCGCGCGGATCGCGTACAGGTGCTCGACCTGGCATCGATCATCCAGCAGTGGCCTGGAGGGGCCTTCGACGAAGCCCTCCGCCACGATGGAATCCACTTCTCGGACAAGGCCGCACGCAAACTGTTTCGCGGACCCCTGGGAGAGGAGCTTGCTCGAGCCGCGCGGCCACCCGCATGATCGGGTGCCCCGCCGAGCCAAGATCTTCGCCGGGCGCGGCCGCGGCGCGTTGCCAGACCTGGAGCGCGCTGCCGGGGCTGTCGGGGCGTTGCTCGCTCGCCAATCCGTAGCCGGCCGCCTCGAACGCCGCGCGGTACCGCACCAGATTGGGTTCTCCCGCAAAGAGAGCGAGGAAGACGATCCGGTCCGGCAGATCGGGCCGCTCGAGATCATCGGGGAGTTTGGCGAGCACCCGGGACGCGGGCCTGGCGAGGTCGGCGTCGAAGAGCCGGTCTTTGGGGTTCGCGAAGTCGAGGCGCAGGGGGCGCGTCGTATAGTACGCGACATTCCAACGCGCGTAGGGGCTCAAGAGAACGAGGTCGTCCGGGCCCACCGTCGCGTCGAGGGCCTCCACCAGATCCCGGTACTGTGAGGTCAGGGTCCCGCGACCGTAGCGGACCGGCGTGAGGCCGATCGCGAATGCGAGCACCACGGCGACGAGCAGGGGAAGAGCGAGGCGCAGGCGATCCACGGCAGAGGGCGCCGCACCCGCGCGCGCGAGCGCTGACGAGAGACCGGCTGCGATCCCCGCAATGCCGACCGCACCCAGAACGGCCAGGAGGGGTGCGAAATAGTAGTCCGTGCGGATCCCGCCAAAGGGGTAGTAGAACGCGAGCGCCGCCGTCGGGAAGGCGCACGCGAGCCCCGCGAAGACGAGGCCCTGAAAACGGGTGCGTCGCCCGCTCAGCAGATAGAGGATGCCCGCAAGCGCCAGGACCACTCCCGCGGCGGCGCCGCCCGGAAACCATTGCCCATACCCCCGGCCGAGTGCCGCCAGCAGCCAATCCACGTCGATTCCCCCGGACAGCGCGGCAGATTGCGGGGGGAACGCGTTGCGGCGCTGCCAGTACCGGACGATCCAGTCGGCGGACTGATGGGCGATCCGCCCGACGTAGAAGGCGACGGCGAATGCATCGAAGGCGAGCGCGGCAGCCAACGCCTTGCCGACCGAGAACCCCCCCGTCCGGCGGTGGATCCACGCCATCAGGAGGCGGGCATGGCAGAGGGCAATCCCCGCGAAGATCGCGTTGAACGACGCCACCAGGGCGATCGACGAGGCCACGGCGACACCCCACGGTCGATCGCGTCGGGTGGGATCGAGCCATCGAAGGGCAATGCCGATCAAGGCAAGGGTCGTCGCAGCGTCCCAGGTGAACTGCTTCACGCGCACGGCGAACGCACCGCCGAGCGGGTGCAGCAGGACGAGAACGGCCGCGAGAATGCCGACCTCCCGTCGGCCGGTCAATTGCGTGGCCGTCCAGCCCGCAAGCGGGATC
>JAPOLW010000598.1 GCA_029976905.1 bacterium
CGCGCCAGTCGCACGAGGTTCTGGCTCTCCTCGGCGAATTCGCGAACGTCGGCCTCGACGCGCAGGACGGCGTCATCAACCTCCGCATGGCGGACCTTGGCGTGCGGCCCAAGGTAGCTGCGCACGAGCTCCAGGCACCGCGGCGGCTCCAGCGCTCCGAGAAATACCAGTCCAAGAGCGTCGTTCTTGTGGTCCTCCCGGTGGATTTCCAGGTAGATGCGCCGCCTCATACCCGCTCCAGGGGATCGAAGAGGCGTTTGTACTCCTGCAACGCGAAGCGGTCGGTCATCCCGGCCACATAGTCCGCGATCACCCGCGGCGGCTCTTCGCCCTTCTCGATCCGCTCGTAGGCGTGCGCCGGGATCTGGCGCGGTTCCTCGAGGTAGCTTTCGAACAATCCGGTCAGGACGGTTTTGGCCTTCATCCCCATGCGGGTCACGCGGACGTGCCGGTAGAGGTTTTCCATCAGGAAATCCTTCAACTCGCGCACGCGCGGCGCCATCTCGACGCTGTAGCGCACCAGACGGGGGCGGACCGCGCGTAGGTCCGCGATCGTCCGCACCCCGTTGCTCTCGATGCCCTCCCCCACCATCCGAACGAGATCCGTCACCATCGCATCGAGGATGCGCCGCACCGTCTGGTAGCGCAGGATCGAAAAGGGTGCGTCGGGGGAGCGCTCGCGAGCGCGCGCCACGTGTTCCCGCCAAAGCGCCACGCCTTCCATCTGCTCTGCCGTCAGCATGCCGCTCTGCACGCCGTCGTCGATGTCGTGACAGTTGTACGCAATCTCGTCGGCGAAATCCGCGATCTGCGCCTCCAGAGTCGGTGCGACTTCGGGGTCGAATTTGCGCACCAGAGGTCGATCGTATTCCGAGGAGTGCTTGACGATGCCCTCGCGCACCTCCCAGGTGAGATTGAGGCCAGGGAAATCGGGATAGCGCTCCTCGAGCAGTTCGACGATACGCAGGCTCTGCGCGTTGTGCTCGAAGCCGCCGTAGGGCCCCATGAGCGCGTCGAGGACGTGTTCGCCCGCGTGGCCGAACGGGGTATGTCCCAGGTCATGGGCCAGCACGATGGCCTCGGCCAGATCCTCGTTCAGTCGCAGAGCCCGTGCAATGGTGCGGGTGATCTGCGCCGCCTCCATCGTATGGGTGAGTCGGGTGCGGTAGTAGTCTCCTTCGTGGTTCACGAAGACCTGGGTCTTGTATTCCAGGCGCCGGAACGCGCTGGAGTGGATCACCCGATCACGGTCGCGTTGGAACGCGGTCCGCAAGGCATGTTCAGGCTCGGGAGCCGCGCGTCCCCGCGAATCGGCGCTGCGCATCGCCCAGGGCGCCAACCAGGCATCCTCGTGGGCCTCGAGGTCCTCGCGATTCATCGCACTCCCCTCTCTCGCGACCGTCGCTGCCCTCCGCTTCGCTCTTGCACTCCCCTCCTCCGCGTCCCTGTCGCCCTTGTATGCCCGCCGCCCGGCCGGGAGACGTCATTCTGGGGACAACCGGCCCCCGAGGCAAGCGGTCGCCGCGTCGACGTCAGCGTGAGGGACCAGGCGCTCCGTCGGGCGCCTGCCGCCCGCCCGGAAGGAAACGATCATAGGCGAGCCCAGCCTTCTCGGCCGCCCGTTCGGCCTCGCGGCGGTCGCGTTCCTTCAAGCGCTCCTCGTCGACGATGCCTCCCGAGAAGACGACGTAGAGGACGGTCACCGAAAACACGGCGAGGACGACCCAGATGATTCTCTGAACCCAGACCATGATCGCCCTCTCAGTTACGCACGTCCTGGCAGGGACGCAACGCCCGCGGCCAGCGTGCCGTGGGTCGAAATGCCCCCGGCGTGATTCGAACACGCGACCCCAGGATTAGGAATCCTGTGCTCTATCCACCTGAGCTACGGGGGCGTCGGCCATCGTCTTCCCGGCGGTCTGGCGCAACGCCGTCCGACCATTCTAACCCAGCGAACCGCGGCGCGCATATGCCCTCGACCGGCCCGACCAACGACCTAGGACGGCGGACCGATGGGTGGATCACCTTGCGAGATCGCGCCCGTCGGGGTCGCGCGGGGATCGGTCCAATCCTCGACATCGAGATCCCAGCCGCCCCCCAGGGCCCGGTAGAGTCGAGCCACGGCAGCCAGCTGCCGGCGTTGGACCCCTGCCAGTTCGAGCTCGGCGGGATACAGTTCCTGCTGGGCCTGTAGAACCTCGAAGTAGTCCGCCAGTCCAAGATCGTAGCGCAAGAAGGACAGATCGACCGAACGCTGCAGCGCGCGCACGGCGCGTTCGCGCTCGCCGCGTTCGGCGACCAGCTTCTGCTGCACGGTGAGGATGTTCGAGACCTCCGAAAGAGCCTGGAGTACGACCTGCTCGTAGAGAGCCGTCTCGGCCTCCCATGCCGCCACCTGCGCTCGATATTGTTCGTAGTTGCGCCCGCCGGTGAAGATGGGACCCGATAGGGCCGCCGCGATGCTCCAGACGCCATTGGTTCCGCTCACCATGCTCGCGAGCTCGGTCGAACTCGCCCCATAGAGGCTCGAAAGTCCGAGGCGCGGGAAGAAATTCGCGACGGCGACCCCGACCTCCGCATTCGCCGCGCGCAATCGATCCTCGGCACGACGGATGTCGGGCCGGCGAACGAGCAATTCGGACGGGAGTCCTGCGGGCGTCTGCGGAATCAGACGTTGCTGCACGAGCGATGCGCCCCGGGCGACGGGTCCTGGCTGACGGCCGAGCAGCAGGCTGATCTCGTTTTCGGTTGCGACGCGCCGCGCCTCGAGCACGGGGAT
>JAPOLW010000599.1 GCA_029976905.1 bacterium
CGCTCCGCCCTGGATCCGGTCGACGTCGAGGATCACCCAGGGAGTCGCGGCGAAGTCTCCGAGCCGTAGGCGCCCGCCTTCGACGAAGAGGCTTGCGAAGTGGATCAGGGGTGCCGCGGGAAGACGCGGACCGTCTGCGTCGGGAGTGTCGTCGGTCCCGCTTGCGGTCGGCGGCGTCGCAACCGCTTCGCCGTCCTGCTCCTCGTCGACCGTCTCGGGCTCGAGGGCGGGCACGTTCCAACCCTTCTCGTCGCGTGCGATCTGGAGATAGGGACCGATCACGTGCGCCCAGACCGTCCAGCGTCGATCCGGGGCGGGCCCCTTCTCCACCTGCGCGGGAGCGGGAACGTTGAGATAGAGGTCGACTCGATCCGCGCCCAGGGCGAAATCTTTGGCCCACTCCGGCGGCCGCAGGGTCCGGGTCGGATCCAGCGGCCCGCCCCGGGGGGCGTTCGTCGGGCCTGCTCGCGACGCTGGTGCGTCGGACGGGAGCGTTGCCACGGGGGCGACGCCGCCTCCAGCCGCGTCGCCGGGAGTGGACCCGGCGGTGCTGCCGGGAGCGTACCCGGCGGTGCTGCCGGGAGTGTCGCCCGGAACCGCTGGGTTGGCCTCGCCGTCCATTGCCAGCCCGGCCAGGGTGATTCTACCGTCGAGTCCGGCCCCAGCCGCGCCTGGTTCGAGGAAGACGCCGATATTCGCCGTCAGGCGGCCGCTGTCCACGAGGTGGGCGCCGGGAAGCCCGAGTTCGGTCGCCAGGGTCGGGAGGTCGAGGCCCGCGACCGACAGATCTCCTTCGAGTCGCGGTTGGTCCCGGGACGTGCGCACGTTCCCGTCGAAAGACGCCTTCACGATGCCGTAGCGCAGGCTCGCGTTCACCGGCGACCAATGCGAACGCGGCCCGAGGTTTTCGCCGCGCAGCGAGGCTTCGACGGGGAGGGGCGCGAGCGGGTCGCCAAAGAGCAGATCCGCATCGGTGGCGTCGAGGCGATCGATCGCCCAACGCCAGGCAGGTGCGCCTGGCATCGAGCGGCGTCGACGCGCGTCGGCAGGCGCGGTCGCAAGGGAGGCCAACAGACGGGAGGCCGTGCCTTCCGCGGCCCGCAGGGCCAGTCCACGCAGCACCAGCGAGCGCAACCGGATGTCGCGCGCGCGCAGGTCGATCTTCTCGACGTCGGCAATTGCGTTGCGGACCTCGACCAGGGCCGGTTCCCCCGCGGCCCCGGCCAGTTTGCCGTCGCGCAGGCGCGCCCATCCCGATAGCGAGTTGCGACGTGCATCGAAGATGTAGCGCATCTCCGCTTCGAGGCGGCCCGAGATCCCCGGCCCGCCCAGGTCCGGAAGGTGTTCGGCCAGTCGTCGCACGGGCAGGTCGGAGGCGCGCACGTCGGCGAGGACGGTGAGGCCGTCCTCGCGCTGCGAATAGTGTCCCTGCGCGCGCAGACGGCCGCCACCGAAGCTCGCGTCGAGACGGAGGTTGCGGGCGGCGCCGAGAACACTCGTGCGTCGTCGTGTGGCCGTGAGTTCGGCGTCGTGCACGATCACGTCGAAGGGCAGCGCACCAGGCTCCTCGGGCGGGAGCCGCAGCCGGCTCTCGCGCAGGGCGATGCGATCGATCTGCAGGGTCCAGCCCGCAGGCAGGGTCGAGGTCTCGATCGGTGATTGCAGGGTCGCCAGCCCGGGAATGCTGGAGGGAAGCGCATTCAACTCGACCCGGGCGTCCTCGAGCGCGACCTCGCGGACCTGGAGGCGGCGATGCACCAGCGGGAGCCACTGCACGTCGAGTCGTGCCCGCTCGGCGACGATCGGTCGCCCATCGAGTCCACTGTCGGGGGATAGGTGCACGACGAGGCCTTCGAGGCTGATCACCCCGTCGATCGGTTCGAAGCCAACCCGTCGGAACTCGACGCGCGCCCCCAGGGTTCGCGAAAGCCACGACTCCGCGACGGGACGGACGCTGTAGGAGAGCACCCAATAGGTGCCGCCCCCGAGGAGCAGAAGGACGAGAAGGCGACGGAGCCAACGGCGCCGCCGGCGCACGCGAGGGGCAGCCTGGGCCTCCGGGGGGGACCCCGCGGGGGCTTCTGGTGCCTCCGTCGGCGGCCCGTCTGGTTCGGCTCCGTCTCCCTGCACGATTCCCAAGGTTCTTATCCCGATGCGGGGCGGTCAAGGAGACGGGCCATCCGCTCGATGGGCGCAGGAGGCCCGGCGGTGCATGCCCCCCGGTCTCCGGGGGCATCGGCCTTCGCCGCGACGACTCAGTCCCCGGCCTGTCGCGTCGTCCGGTCCCGAACCAGACTCTCGTAGCGGCCCGGCCGTAGCGTCACGAAGATGGCGTTCGCCTCCGCGCAAAGACGATCGCCGGCGTGGAGCGTGCCTTCGCAGATCACCTTGCGACCGTCGACCCTCGCCATCCACGCCTCGAAGCGCAGGGGGGTGTGGATGGGTGTCGGCGAGCGGTAGATCGTGGTCAGTGTGCCGGTCATGCCGGGCTGGCCGCCGAAGGTCTGGGCGTAGCCCAGGATCTCGTCGAAGGCGGCGGCGACGCAGCCTCCGTGGACACATCCCGGGGCTCCTTCGTACGCGGAGCCGAAGGTCACGTCGGCGAAGACGCGCTCGCCGCGTGAGTCCATGCGAATCGGGGGCGCAAGTGGGTTGGAGAGGCCGATCAGGGGGCTGTAGTCGAAGTGGCCGCCCCCTTCCTGTTCTTCGGGATCGGCCACGGCCGTCTCGCCGAATCCCTCGTAGCGATCCCGCCGGGGATGG
>JAPOLW010000059.1 GCA_029976905.1 bacterium
GGTCACCGCTAGAAGCGCTATCTAATAGAGTGTTATGTAGAGTGACCGACGAAAGCGAGGAAAAATCGAAAAGTACTGCGTAGGAATCTACTGCCGTGCGCGTGCCCGTCGCGTGGGCCGTCCGCCGTGCGACGGGCCGTGGCCCGCGTCGCGCAATTGCCGACGACGCAGGGGGCGCCGGTGGCGATCCGGATCGAGGAACACCCCGGGTAGGCGAGGGAGACGTGGAGCGAAACCTGGCGCTGGAAGTCGTCCGAACGACCGAGGTGGCCGCGCTCGCGGCCGCTCGCGGAATGGGGCGAGGAGACGCGGCAGCCGTCGACGAGGCGTCGGCGGTCGCGATGCGAAACGCGTTTGAAGCCATTCGCATCGATGGCATCGTCGTCATTGGGGAGGGAGACGAGGGTCCGCTACGCGCCGGGGATCGGGTGGGCGGCGGCTCTGGAGGCACGGGGATCGACGTGGCTCTGGACGCTCTCGAGGGCGCCACCGTTTGCGCCACCGGCGGAGCGAATGCCCTCTCGCTCGTCCTCATCGGGGAGCGGGGACGCATTCTGCCTTGTCCCGAGACGTATATGGAGAAACTCGCGGTCGGGCCCCCGGGGCGCGGCGTCGTGGATCTCGATGCGTCCCCGACGCAGAATCTCACGGCGCTTGCAGAGGCGAAGCAGGTCCGGATCGAAGACCTCACCGTCGTGATTCTGGACCGCCCACGGCATTCCCGTCTGATCGACGAGGTCCGGCGCGCAGGCGCCCGGATCCAGTTGCTGGCCGACGGTGATTTGTCGGCGGCCATTGCGACCGCGCGGCCAGATTCCGGAATCGACCTCGTGCTCGGCATCGGCGGGGCACAGCAGGGCGTACTCGCGGCAGGGGCCCTCGCGTGCCTCGGGGGAGAGTTCCAGGGACGCTTCAAGCCGATGACCGGCGACGAGGTGTCTCGTCTCCAGGCCGCGGGAATCGAGGAGCAGGGCCGACGGTATAGCGCCGAAGACCTCGTGGGTACCCAGGTCATGTTTGCGGCAACCGGCGTGACCAACGGACCGCTTCTGCGCGGAGTTCGTTTTCATCAGGGAGGTGCGACGACCCACTCCGTGGTCGTCCGCTCCCAGAGTGGTACCGTGCGCTGGATCGAAGCGGTGCACCGCTTTCACGGTTGAGTACGGGGCTGGAAGGAGAAGGGGATGGGGAACGTAGCCCTGACGCGGGACGGAGAGGTCGCGACACTGCGGATCGACCGTCCTCGTGCGATGAATGCTTTGAACGAGGCCACCTTGGTCGAGCTACGCGAGCATCTGCGCGAACTCGCGAAGGCCCCGGCGCGGGTGGTCCGGGTGACCAGCGCTGGCGATCGCGTGTTCGTTGCGGGCGCCGACATCGCGGCCATGTCCGAAATGGGCCCAGAGGAGGCGCGGTCGTTCTCGCACCTTGGACACGAGGTCTTCGAAGCGCTCGAGTCACTGCCCAGCCTCCAACTCGCCGTGGTCCAGGGCGCGGCGCTGGGCGGCGGATGCGAACTCCTTCTGGCGTGTGACCTGGTGATTGCCAGCGAGAAGGCGCGCTTTGGCCAGCCCGAGACGAACCTCGGTCTGCTGCCGGGATTTGCCGGCTGCTCACGACTTCTGCGTCGGATCGGCGTAGGCCGGGCGCGGGATCTGGTCTACACCGGGCGCATGATCGACGCTCAGGAGGCCTTTGCGTGGGGGTTGGTCAATCGTCTGGTGGCGCCCGGAGAACTCGAGGAGGCGGCCGCGGACTGGGCACGTGAACTCGCGCAACGCCCACCGCTTGCGGTCCGGCGGGCCAAGGTGGCCATGGCGGCGGCCGAATCGGCGGATGCGCGGACGGCGGCGCGCGTGGAGATCGAGGGATTCGCAAGCGTCTTTGCAACCGAAGACGCGCGGGACGGTATGGCGGCCTTTCTGGAGAAGAGAACCGCGCGCTTTCGTGGGCGCTGAAGCGGGCGCGCGCGCACCTTGCCCCGGGTGGAAGCCGCTCGGTATAGAAACGTGTTGGCATGGATCGCCCGCTCCGCATATTGGTCGGCAAGGCCGGTCTCGACGGTCACGACCGCGGGGCCAAGATCATTGCGCGGGCGCTGCGCGACGCTGGGATGGAGGTCATCTACACGGGCCTGCACCAGACGCCCGAAATGATCGTCGAGGCGGCCCTTCAGGAGGACGTGGACGCCATCGGTCTTTCCATCCTTTCGGGGGCCCACCGGGTCCAGTTCCCCGCGGTTCTGGAGCTTCTCGCCCAAAAGGATGCCAGCGACATCATGGTCTTCGGAGGTGGGATCATCCCGGAGGGGGACATCGAGGAACTCTCGAAGGAAGGCGTCGCACGCATCTTTACCCCCGGGGCGTCGACACAGGAAATCGTCGACTGGATCCGGGACAATGTACGCGCTCGCGGGTGAAGATGTCGTCCGTTGAGCGGCGAGACCTCGTCATCGTGGGGGGAGGACCTGCCGGAACGGGTACCGCTCTCGCCCTGCAGCGATTGGCGCCGGAGTTGGCCAGCGAGGCGTTGCTGCTGGATCGAGCCGACTTCCCTCGCGAGAAACCCTGCGGAGGGGGGTTGATCCCGCGGACGCTCGACCTTCTCGAGGCACTCGACATTCCGCTCTCGGTTCCGGCCGTGCAGATCGACCAGGCGGAGGTCGAAGCGGGAGGACCTCGCATCGAGATGTTCAGCAAGGGATGTTGCTGGGTCATCCGGCGATGGGAGTTCGACGAGATGTTGCTGGAGGTCGCCCGTGGCCGCGGTCTCGAGGTGCGGACGGGAGTCCGGGTTCGCGACGCGCGCCGAGAAGGGGAGCGGACGATTCTCGAGACCAGCGGCGGGCGGATCGAGGCCCGCGTCGTCGTCGCGGCCGACGGATCGGGAAGTCTTCTCCGCCGGCGACTGGTCGATCCGAGCGAAGGCTGGGTCGCGCGTGCGGTGACGGCGGACGTTCCCATGGAGGCGCTCTCCCCGCCGGACGCCTACGAGTTCGATTTCCGGGAAGTGCCCCGGGGGCTGGCTGGCTATGCCTGGTCTTTCCCGTGCTGGATCGAGGGGCGTCCGCACTGGAACGTCGGCGTCTATTCCGTCCGCCGCCGTGGCGAAGGGGTCCGGATCGCAGAATTGCTCGACCGCCGGGGGGCGACGGCAGCCCGGCGGGCCCATCCGATCCGCCTCTACGAGGCGGGGCGGCCCCTGGCTGCGCCGGGCGTCGTCCTGGTGGGTGACGCGGCCGGAGTGGACCCGCTCCTTGGGGAAGGCATCTCGCACGCTCTGGAATACGGCCGTCTGGCCGCGGTGGAGATTGCGGAGGCCTTTGGCCGCGAAGAGTTCGACTTCGCGGGCTATACGCAGCGCGTCGCCCGGGCTCCGCTCGGAAAAATGTTGCGCTTGCTGGGTCTGGGAGCGAGATTTGCCTATGGTTCGAAGGGCAAGTGGTGTCTTCGATTGGCACGGCTCAGTCGGACGGCGCAGCGCATTGGAATGAATCACTACAACGGAGTCGGCCTCTGGAGCCCGCCAGTGGAGACGCTCGCGGCGCGCACGATGGAGCGCTCGACGGGGGCGGCGGCCTGAAATCGCCCGCTTGCCCGGAATCTAGGAGGACAAAATGGCAGACGCAGTAATCGTATCCGCGACGCGGACCCCGATCGGTTCGATGGGAGGCTCGCTGGCGAGCCTCCCCGCCACCAGGCTCGGCTCGGCCGCGATCGGCGAGGCGTTGCGCCGTGCCGGCGTGGAGGGAAGTGACGTGGGCGAGGTCGTCCTCGGACACGTGCTCTCGGCGGGACTCGGGCTGAACGCGGCACGAGTGGCGTACCTCGATGCCGGCATCCCCAAAGAAGTTCCCGGCTATGGCGTCAACATGGCCTGTGGCTCGGGCCTCAAGGCGGTGGCGAACGTGGCGGCGGGCGTCCAGCTGGGCGCCTACGACGTCGGAGTCGCCGGCGGCATGGAGAGCATGTCGAACGCGCCTTTCCTTCTCGAAAAGGCGCGCTACGGCTACCGCCTCGGAAACGCGGAGCTCTTCGACTCCATGATCCAGGACGGACTCACGTGTCCGATGACCCATGTGCACATGGGTGTCACCGCGGAGAACATCGCGTCGAAGTACGACATCTCGCGTGAGGAGCAGGACGAGTTCGCGGCGGGTAGCCAGAACAAGGCTGGGGTCGCTCTCGAAGAGGGCCGATTCAAGCGCGAGGTCTTCGCGGTCGAGGTCCCCGGCAAGAAGCGTGGCGAGACCGTGGAATTCTCGGTCGACGAGTTCCCGCGCCCGGGCACGTCCGCCGAGAAGCTCTCCGGCCTGCGCGCCGCTTTCAAGAAAGAGGGTGCGGTCACGGCGGGGAATGCCTCGGGAATCAACGATGGCGCTGCGGCCCTGGTCGTCATGAGTGAATCGGCAGCCAAAGATCGTGGCGTGAAGCCGATGGCGCGGATCCGGACGTGGGCCTCGGCGGGGGGCGACCCGTCGATCATGGGAATGGGGCCCTGGCCGGCCTGCGAGAAGGCTCTCGCGCAGGCGGGTCTCAAAAAGGAAGACATCGACCTCTGGGAGCTGAACGAGGCATTTGCCGCACAATCTCTCGGTGTATTGCGTGAACTCCAGATCGATACGGATCGGGTCAACGTCAACGGCGGGGCGATCGCGCTCGGTCACCCGATCGGCGCCAGCGGCGCACGTGTCCTCGTGACGTTGTTGCACGCGATGGAGGATCGTGACGCAAAGCGCGGTGTCGCATCGCTCTGCATCGGTGGTGGGCAGGGAATCGCGATGATCGTGGAGCGCTAGAGCGCCGCCTTCTGGTAGCGACGGTGGGCCGTCCAGCAGCGTTTTTCGACATCGATGGGACGTTGCTGGCGGTCCAATCGGCGCCCCGATATGCGCTCTTTTTGTACGGACAGGGGTGGGTGCGCACGTGGGACGTTGTGCGCGTCCTGCATTATCTGTCCCAATACCGCCGGAATGTTCTCGATACCGCCGCTGCTCTGGAACGTGCGGGTTCCCTCATCGCGGGGATCTCCGAGAAGGAGATCGCAGATCTTTCGGAGAAGTGGTACCACACGGGACTTCGGCGGCATCTCGATCCATCCATCTGCCAGCTTGTCGAGGAGCATCGGACGCGAGGGGACGAGGTTGCAATCCTGAGCACCTCGAGCCCGTACCTGGCCGCGCCGCTCGCGCGAGAACTGGGGATCGAGCATGTCCTCGTCACCCGTCTCGAGGTCGAGGGCGGTCGCTTCACCGGCCGCCCCATCGGGCCGGTGTGTTACGCCGCGGGGAAGTTGCATTGGGCAAGGGACTTCGCTCGTACGCACGACGTGGATCTTTCGAAGAGTTTCTTCTACACCGACTCCTTCACGGATCTGCCCGTGCTCGAAGCGGTCGGAAATCCGCGCATCGTTCGTCCCGATCGACTCCTGCTCCGGGAGGCACGCCGGCGCGGATGGAAGATCGTGCCCGCGGGGCGGGGGAGCGGCGCTTGATCGTAGCGGGACCTTGGGTCTAACGTGCCAGGCGGTCGGGCTCTCCCCGGTTTTTCACTCACGCAAAGCTGACGTTAGGTGACCGCCGGACTTTAGGAGACAAATCTTGAGCACCAATGGAGCGGCGGTTGTACCGGCGACGACAGGGCGATTGCCACCACAAAGCCTGGAGGCCGAAGAGGCCGTTCTCGGCGGGATCCTTCTCGACAATCGGGCCCTCGACCAGGCGCTCGAGACGTTGGGCGTCGAAGATTTCTACCGGGAAGCCCATCGGCGCATTTTTCAGGCGCTGATCGATCTTGACGAGCGCAGTGAACCGGCCGACGTCATCACGATCACCGAATGCCTCAAGCGACGCGGCGATCTCGAGTCGGTAGGGGGTGCCGCGTCGATCGCCGAACTGGTCGATCGCACGGCGACGGCCTCCAACGTTGCCTTCTATGCGAAAATCGTTCGGGACAAGGCGATCCTGCGACGCCTCGTGGAAGCGGGATCCGATATCGCGCAACAGGCCAGTCTCGGGGTCTCCGACGTCGGCGAAATTCTCGACCGTGCCGAGCAGAGCGTGCTGGACATCGCCAATCGAAGGATGCGGCCTTTCGCTCCGCTCGAGCAGATCGTGGTCACCACGGTCGGGCAGATCGAAGACATGTATCGCAATCCCGAAGGGCTCACCGGTGTTCCCAGCGGATTGATCGATCTCGACAAGCTCACATCGGGCTTTCAACCAGCAGACCTGGTGATTCTGGCCGGTCGTCCGTCGATGGGAAAGAGCGCCCTGGCGACCAACATCGGACAATATGTTGCCTCCCAGACAGGGAAGGCGGTTGGGATGTTCTCCCTCGAAATGTCGAAGGAATCGCTGGTCATGCGCATGCTTTGCGGCCAGGCGCGCATCGATAGTTCGAAGATCCGGACCGGCACGCTCACCGACGAAGACTTCCCCCGGCTGGCCATGGCCGCAGGGGAATTGGCCGATCTGCCCTTCTTCATCGATGATACCCCGGGGCTTTCCGCCCTGGAGTTGCGGGCCAAGGCCAGGCGCCTCAAGCGGGAGAACGAGGAGCACGGTCTGGGGTTGATCATCGTGGACTATCTTCAGCTGATGCAGGCGCACCGGCAAGTGGACAACCGGGAGCAGGAGATTTCTCTGATCTCGCGGTCCTTGAAGGCGCTGGCGAAAGAACTGGAGGTGCCGGTGCTTGCGTTGTCCCAGCTCAATCGCGCGGTCGAGAGCCGGGCCGACAAGCGCCCGATGATGTCCGACCTGCGCGAATCGGGCGCCATCGAGCAGGACGCCGACGTCATCGCGTTCGTCTACCGCGACGACTTCTACAATAAGGCCTCTCCAGATCAGGGCGTCGCCGAAGTTATCATCGCAAAACAGCGCAATGGACCGCAGGGTACGGCTCGACTTGCCTTCCGCAGGGAGTTCACGACCTTCGAGAATCTCAGTACGCGAGAGGATGAGGACGGGATGATGGGCGGCGACTACGACGATTACGAGCTCTGACCACCGTCCGGATCGAGGAGGGCGGCTGCAGTAGCGCGCGGGTTTTCGCAGCGGGCCAGCGCGCCGATCATGGCGAACGCGTCGGCGCCGGCCGCGAGGACCGATGCTGCGGTTTCCGGCGTAATGCCGCCGATCGCAACGATGGGTAGGCGAACGGCGGCGCGCACGGCAGCCAGGGCGCCCTGGGCTCGGGGGTGCAGGGCGTCGTGCTTGGTCGCGGTGGCAAAGATCGGTCCGAACCCGATGTAGTCGGCGCCGCCGTCCTCGGCGTCCCGGGCCTCGCGCACGTCGTGGGTAGAGATCCCGACCACCAGCCCGTGGCGATGCGCGAGCCCCCGTGCGGCGCCGAGCGGGAGGTCCTCCTGTCCGAGATGGACTCCCGCGGCACCACTGGCGAGCGCTACGTCCAGGCGGTCGTTTACGATCACGCGCGTTCCTTTGCGACCGGCGCGTTCGACCACGAGAGTGGCCAGCCGGACGAATGGACCCGCGGCCACTCCCTTGGCGCGTAACTGTAGCCAGGGAGCCCCGGCCTCGACGAAGGCCCCGGTCAGGCGCAGGGCCTCGTCTGGCTCCTCTTCCCGCACGTCCACGATGGGGTAGAGACGGGCAGGGAGAAACGAGGACACGGCAGCCTTGGTGCCGGTCCGGGCCGGCGAACGCAAGGCGTCGTCCGCAGCCTGGCTCCGGCCAACGGACATCCCGGAGGGGAGCGGTTGTCGCGATGCAGGCGAAGCGTCGCCAGGGGCCCGGCTCCGGTCAGGAAGGTCCCGGGGCGTCGAGGGTCTGGGGATGCAGGCCCAGGGCCGCTGGGAGGAAATGACGAACGGAGTAGAAGAGGAATTTCAGGGCCTCGAGAGTCACGCGCACCAGGGACCGCTCCGTCGTCCACCAGAGCCAGCCGTAACGATCGCCGCAGGGTGACACGCTCACACCCCTGGCCAGAGGGCCGAGCGCGAGCCGAAGGGAATATTGGGCCCGGCGGGCATGGGTCGGGGAGGTGACGGCAACCACCGTCCGTGCCCCCGAGGCTTCCATCCATCGCCCGAGAACCAGGGCGTCCTCCCAGGTGCTCGATCCTGCCGGAAGAATGACCTCGGCATTCGAGGGAACACCCGCGGCCGAGGCAATTCGGGCATTGAGGGTCGCGTCGTCGATGGGCTGGCCGATCGCTTCCAACTCCGCGGCGATCTGCTCGCCGGAAAAGACCACGCGTGGTGCGACGCCAGCGCGATAGAGCTCCGCTCCGCACCGGGCGCGTTCGGGCACCTGACCGGGAAAGACGAAGATGGCGTCCGCGGCGGACGGGGATGCGCTCCAGATCGTGAGGGAGGCCGGCACGAAGGGGAGCAGGACGAGCACGACTGCGACGATGAGGATTCTCCGTCTTCGGCGTCGGCGCTTGCGCCTCGAGGGTCGGGTGCCGATGATTCTGGAATGCGTCCCCTTTGGATTCAGCGCCAACTCTCCATCCTCTTCTTCCTCACATCACTGCCCGTTTTTCTGAGCTTTCCGATCGACGCAGGGGCACGGGACTGCGGAGGTCGTCGGATCTGTCGGTGTGGGGATCGGGTCGTGGAGGATTACGAGCTGGTCGGCAGTCTTGGCCCCTGCAAGAAGCGGGGGCTCGTTCTGGGCCCCGGTGTGACCCTCGATGGCGGTGGTCATACCATCCGCGGGAGTCGGACCAAATCGAGTGCCGGCGTGATGCTCAACGAGAATTCCAATGGATCGCGCCTGAAGAACGTCATCATCACCGGTTTTGAGCGCGGCGTCCGTCTGGCCGGAGTGAGTGGTGCGCGCGTCGAGGGGATCGAGTCGCACGGAAATGGAGATCCCGTCGCCCACAAGGGCTATGGGATCGACGTGGCCCGGGCAGCCTCGAACAACGTCATTGAAAACGTGCACGTTCATCACAACGCGGATGAGGGGATCCATATCGGCCATGAGGCCCGGAACAACCGCGTCCTCTCCTCTCGAGTCGAGAACAACTACCGGGAGAACGTATACTTCCTGGAGAATTTCGGAAATAGCCTGGAGGGTTCGACTCTTCGGGGCGGTGGTGCGTCCTCGGTTTTCGTGAAACACGCCCAGGATGTGCGGATCATCGGGAACCAGATCGAGGAGCGAGGGATTCAGGTGCGCGGAGAATCCCGCAACGTGCTCATCAAGGACAACCAACTCACCGGCTCCGGTGTGACCGTGCAGCCGTACTCCAAAGGCCCTCGGGGAAAGACCGTCCCCCGGGACATCACCCTTTCCGGCGGGACCATCAAGGCCGAAGCCGCCTGCCTTCGCTTGCTCGAGGCCAGCAACGTCCGGCTCGAGGCGGCCGGCCTCGACTGCCGGCGGTCGATTCAACTCCAGGCCGGGAGCGACGCAACGGCCATCGACACGGAGTTGCCGCGGGTAGACTGTCGGGGCATGGGCCTCGCGCGGCGGGAAAACGGGATGAAGGTCCGCTTCGTGAATGGTGAGGGGGAGGCGGTGGGAGGGGTGCGTGTGATCGACTCGGACGGCAAAACCCTGGGGACCGCGGGGCCCGACGGGCGCTGGGAAGGAAGGGTTCTCGTGGAGACGATCCGCTGCCCGGGGCCGACCCGGGTGCCGGGTCGGGTGTTGACCCTCGCGTCGGGCTCCGAGCGCCAGACGATCGAGCCAGAGGCGTTGAACGGGGACGTGGCGATTGCAGCGCCGTGAGCCGGAGGGCTACTCCTGACCGAGTTTGAGGGCGATGCGGTAGTCGCTCGGGCGATCGCCAAGGCGCACCACGGTTCCGATTCCGACTCCGAGAAGACCCCAGAAGAGGAGCTGGATCGCGATGTTGTCGAAGGGATCGAAGCTCTGCATGGCCACCAGAAAACCCAGGATCGAAAAGAGGACGGCCCACAGGGCGGCGCGCAGCCCGGGATCGGCCATGGTCTGCTGCGCGCGATAGATCGACACGATCGCCGTCCCCAGAATCCAGAGCATGGCCGCCCAGCCCAGTAGCCCGTTCTCGAGTAGAAGGCGGAGGTTTCCGTTGGCGCGGAGGAGGGCGGCGTCGCTCGCGGTGGATCCCGGAGGCATCAATTCCCCGAGGGTACGCGGGCCGATGCCGAGGAAGAGCTCCCGCGAGGGGAGTTCGGCAATCGCCACGCAGGCAGCGGTGGCCTCGCCGCAGATCAGGCGGCTGATGCTGAACGAGCCATCGGGAAACGCGGTGACCACGGAAAGGTAGGCAAAGGGAGCCAGCACGACGAGGGCGGCGAAAGCCCAGCGCACGCTCAGGTGGCGCCACAGGTAGGCGCTCGCAATCGCGGCTAGAGCGATCAGCCCGCCGGGGTGGCGGGTCAGTAGAATGCCGACCAGGCAGATGGTGGTCGAGGCCACCCAGAAATCGCGCGCCTCGCGGGTGCCGGCACGCGTCAGGCTGCAGAGAACACAGGGCACCCCGAGAAGAAGATAGGTGGCCAGGGCGATCGGACTGCCGAGGGTCGAAGAGATTCCACCCTCAGCGATTTCGACGCGGAGCGGGGAGCCCGGCGCCAGGTAGTCGGACACCAACAATTCCAGGAGGCCCGTCGCGGAAATCGCAACGGAGATCAACGCAACGGCACTGATCGCATTGCGAACGAATCGTCGCGTGAAGGTGCCATTGATGACGGCGAGCATCACGATGAAGCCGGTGATCAGATAGTACGTGGCTCCACGGATGGCTTGCACCGGGGACGCAGAGAGGAAGGCCGATGCGAGCGCCAGAAAGAGGAAAACGGCGATCGGAAAATTCAGCGGCGTTCGGTACAGACTGATCCGGTCGCGCGGTGCATGACGGAGAATCATCCACAGAGCGCCGAAGGCGATGACGCCATGGAGGGGATTCACCTTGGCCCCGAGGCCCTCGATGTAGAGCTCGGCCATCACCCCGGCGGGAATGAAGGAGACGAAAAGCAGGAGCACGAGGAGGAAGGCGCCCAGCGTGATCCAGCGATTGAGGACCTTGAGGGCCGTCAGTCCGACCAACTGAGCGTCGAGGAAAAGGCTTCGGTGCTCGATGTAGAGGCGGTCGTAGCGAAGCTTGTTCTTGGGGGAGGTGAAGTACCCGCCGCGCACGGCGGCCAGACCCGTCATGCCCGGTGCGACACGAAAGCGCTCC
Source organism: bacterium (assembly GCA_029976905.1). Taxonomy (GTDB): domain Bacteria; phylum Desulfobacterota; class Binatia; order UBA12015; family UBA12015; genus VGTG01. The sequence continues at coordinate 11,142 of JAPOLW010000059.1, forward strand.
GCGTAATGGGGGATTTCGTTCAGATAGCGCTCGAGGAAGATGGGACGCAGCGGGCGCGGTCCGGTGAAGTTCATCTCGCCGCGAAGGACGTTGAGAAGCTGGGGAACCTCGTCGAGTTTCGAGCGCTTCAGGAATTTGCCGATCGGAGTGTAGAAGTCGTCTTGGGCACTGAGTAGCCGCCCACCGATCTGACGCTCCGAACCCTCGCGCAGGGTGCGGAACTTGTACATGGTGTAGAGGCGTTGATTCTTACCGACCCGGACGCCTCCGTAGAAGAGCGGCCCCGGGCTCGTGAGCTTCACGGCGATGGCCACGAGGACGAGGATTGGAGAGAGCAGTAGGAGGGCACTCAGCGAGAGCGTCGCCTGAACCGCATAGCGGATGCGCGATTCGGGGGCTTCGGGAGGTAGTGCGGGTGCGGCGGGAAGCGAGCCCGACGCTTCCGCGGGGCTTTTTGCTTCCGAGCGGGTCGCGTCGGCTACGACACGTAGTGGAGCGGGTCTTGGCACGGGGGGGTCTCCGGGTTTCGCTTTGTCAGGATGCATCAGTCGGACGATCGCGGTCAACCCACGAGTCGGGGGCGGACTTCGACCGAACTCGTTTGGTTCAGGTCGTCGTACCAACTCTGGAACATCAAGAGGGTCCAAATGTCGCGACTATGGTCTCTCTCTTTTTTCTCGTGATCCAGGATGAGCCGTTGCACGACCTCGGGGTCGAAAAAACCTGCTCGACGGACTCGATCGGGCGCAAGCGTGTCGCGGACACGTTCACGGAGCGGACCAACCAACCAACTTGGAATGGGAACGTTGAAGCCCTGTTTCGGACCGTGCAGGGTTTCGTGGGGGAGCGAGTCTTCCATCGCTTTGCGCAATAGGAACTTCTTGGTGAGCCGCTTCATCTTGAGTCGGCTTGGCACCGAGGCGACACATTCGACCAGCGGGTGGTCGAGTAGAGGGACACGTCCTTCCAGGGACGTCGCCATCGTCATTCGGTCTGCCTTGACGAGCATGTCGCTTTCGAGGCCGATGCGGGTATCGATGGCGAGAAGTTGGGCGAGAAGATCATCTCGCGCCACGTCTTGTGTCGCCCGGCGATAGAGACGCAAGGTGGCCTCTACGTCGTTTGGCCAGTCGACATAGAGTTGGCGCTTTGCGTCCTCATCGAGAA
>JAPOLW010000005.1 GCA_029976905.1 bacterium
GTCGGCCAACTGGAGGGATCCTTCGCAATCGTCACCTTCTGTCACGGCGACAAGGGTCGGTTGCTCGCCTTCAAGACCGCGACCCCGATCGTGATCGGACTGGGAGAGGGCGAGAACTTCGTCGCTTCGGACGTCCCAGCCATCCTGGAGCACACCCGTGACGTCCTCTTCCTGGAGGACGGCGAGATGGCCGAGGTGACGCGCGAGGGAGTCAAGGTCTCCACCTTCGCCGGCGAACCGGTCTGCCGCGAGCCCAAGCGCATTACCTGGGATCCCATCACCGCCCAGAAGGGCGGCTACAAGCACTTCCTGCTCAAGGAGATCAACGAGCAGCCGCAGGCCCTCATCGACACCATGCTCGGCCGGATCCGCCAGGAGGAGGGCGACGTCTCGCTCCCCGAGTTGGAGCCGCTCGGCAGTGATTGGTCGAAGTTCGAGCGCATCTACCTCACCGCCTGCGGCACGGCCTGGCACTCCTGCCTGGTGGGCAAGTTTCTCCTCGAGGAGATGGCCCGCATTCCGGTCGACGTCGACTACGCCAGCGAGCTGCGCTACCGCAAGCCGATGTTCGGACCCGAGACCCTCCTGGTGGCGGTCTCACAGTCCGGCGAGACCGCCGACACCCTGGCCGCGGTGGAGGAAGCCGCCGCCTCGGGGTCCAAGGTCCTCTCGATCTGCAACGTGGTCGACGCCTCGATTCCGCGCAAGGCCGACGCGGTGCTCTACACCCATGCCGGCCCCGAGATCTCGGTGGCGAGCACCAAGGCCTTCACGACGCAGCTGACGTCCCTCTATCTGCTCTCGCTGCACGTTGGCCGCCACCTCGGGCGCTTCGACGAGGCCGCGGGGCGCGCTCTCGTACACGATCTCGTGACGATCCCGCAGCTCATCGAGAGCACCCTGACGCGCGCCAAGCAGATCGAAAAGATCGCCAAGAAGTACGGCCATGCAAGCGATTTCCTCTATCTGGGACGCGGCATCAACTACCCGATCGCGCTCGAGGGGGCGCTCAAGCTCAAGGAAATCTCCTACATCCACGCCGAGGGATATCCCGCCGGCGAAATGAAGCACGGGCCGATCGCGCTCATCGACGAGCAGCTTCCCGTGGTCGTCCTCCTCCCCAAGGATCCGATGTACCCCAAGACCCTCTCGAACCTGAAGGAGGTCGAAGCACGGGGAGGCCGGATCATCGCGATCACCGATGCGCCGACACCCGAGTTGGAGGAGATCGCCTGGGAGGTCGTCACGATCCCCGAAGCGAACCACCTCCTCGCGCCGATCCTGCTTTCGATCCCGCTGCAGTTGCTCGCCTACTACGTCGCGATCTACCGCGGGACCGACGTCGACCAGCCGCGCAACCTCGCCAAGAGCGTCACCGTCGAGTAGTCGGGGCTCAGGGGATCACGCCGCCCTCCTTGAGTCCCGCGATCTCCTCCCAGTCGAAGCCGATCTCCAGCAGCACCTCCTCGGTGTGCTGGCCGACCTCCGGGGCGAGGCGGCCGGGTTCACCCGGCGTGCCCAGGAAATCGACGGGGGTAGCCATCTGCTCGGGCTGGCCGGCGTCCCCGTCGTAGGGCACGACCCCGCCATTCGCACGCACCTGCGGATCCAGGGCGACCTCGTTGGCGGTCTGCACCGGTGCCCACCAGACGTTTTCGCGCTCGAAGATCGCCGCCCATTCCTCCCGGGTCCGGGTCGCAAAGACCGCGTCGAGTTCGCCAATGAGCCAGGCGGCGTTCTCGCGGCGGACGACGATGTTCGTACAGCGGGGGTCATCCAGCAGATCCGGGCGTTCGATCGCCCGGCAGACGTCGGGCCAATGCCGATCGGCCTCGAGACAAATGAGCCAGAACCACCGTCCACAGCCGGCGCGATACGAATTCGAGATCGGGTTGGGCGCCAATTCGCGCGGACCCGGGGGAGCGGTGTCGGCCCCGAAGCGCAGCTTGGTCGCCACGTCCCAGCCCACGACGTACATCCCCGTGCGCAGAAGCGAGGTCGCGACGTGTTGTCCACGGCCGGTGCGCGCCCGGGCCACGAGGGCCGCGCAGATGGCCGACGACGCCGACACCGCGGTCGTATGGTCGCCCATTCCTCCCCGCTGCACCGGCGGCGTCCCGTCGGGCAGGGTCAGCATGCCCGCGACACCGGCGCGCGACCAGAAGGCACCGATGTCGAAGGCCGCCCGGTCGCGGTCCGGTCCCTCGATGCCGTAGCCCGTCACCGAGCAGTACACGAGCCCCGGATTGCGGGCCGCCAGGGTCTCGTAGTCGAGGCCCATGCGCTCGAGGGCGCCCGGTCGCAGATTGGAGACGAAGACGTCGGCGCCGTCGCATAAGCGACGCGCGATCTCGCGCCCCTGCTCGCCCTTGAGGTCCAGTGCCAGCGACCGCTTCCCGCGGTTGTCCAGTTCGAAGGGCGGATTGATCGGAAGGTCGAGACCCACGGCCGTCATGAACACGCCGCGCATGGGGTCGCCGCCGCCCGGTGGTTCGATCTTCACGACATCCGCGCCCCAATCCGCGAGGATCCCGCCCGTGGCCGGGCCCGCGACCCAGAAGCCCAATTCGACGACCTTGATTCCCTCGAGTGGTCCGGACATGCGCCATTGGTCGGCCAAGCGGCTCCCAAAGGCAAATGGGTCGGGTCTTGCACGACGGCGCGCGGCGGGGCTAGGCTCCCCAGCCTAGATGAAGGACCCGTCTGCGAAGAGCGGTGGCGCCGCCGACCAGGCCGCGTCGATCGCGACGATCGAGGAAGCCATTGCCGAGTACCGGGCCGGCCGCATGGTCATCGTGATGGACGACGAAGATCGCGAGAACGAAGGCGATCTCTGCATGGCGGCCGAAAAGGTCACGCCCGAGGCCATCAATTTCATGACCCGGGAGGGCCGCGGGCTGATCTGCATGCCCGTGACCGGCCAGAAGCTGGCCGAACTCGGGCTCCCGATGATGGTGTCGGAGAATACTGCACCGCTGGGAACCGCATTCACGGTCTCCATCGACGCCCGAGAAGGGGTCCGTACGGGCATCTCCGCAGCCGATCGCGCCCACACCATCCAGGTCGCCGTGCGCGAGGGTGCGCAACCCAACGACATCCGCACTCCCGGACACATCTTTCCCCTGCGCGCGCGCGAGGGTGGCGTTCTCGTGCGCACGGGCCAGACCGAAGCGGCGGTCGACCTCGCACGACTCGCCGGGCTCAAACCCGCCGGCGTGATCTGCGAGATCATGAAGACCGACGGCACCATGGCGCGTCTACCCGAATTGAAGGTCTTCGCGGCCGAGCACGACCTCAAACTCATCACCATCGCCGACTTGATCCAGTATCGGCTGCGCAACGATTCCCTCGTCCACCGCATCGCCGAGGCGCCGTTGCCAACGCGCTTCGGTGGTGAGTTTCGCGCGTGTGTCTACCGCAGCGACGTCGGCGGCACGGAACACCTCGCTCTCGTCAAGGGAGACATCACCCCGGACGATCCCGTCCTGGTGCGCGCCCACGCCGAATATCTTCCGGGCGACGTCTTCGCCTTCCGGCAACGCAATACCGGCGAGTTGCTCCACCGCGCCATGAAGCGCATCGCCGACGAAGGCCGCGGCGTCGTGCTCTACCTCAAGCGGGAGCCGGGGTCCGAGATGTTCGCGCCGCGCGGAGACGCCTCGACCAAGATCGACGATAGCGACCAGGCCCGCCCGAGCACGATGTCGTCGTCCCGCTTGAACGAGTTCCGCGAATACGGGATCGGTGCTCAGATCCTCCGGGACGTGGGCTGCGGCAAAATTCGCCTGCTCAGCAACTTCCGCCGACGGCTGGTCAATCTTCCGGGCTACGGGCTCGAGATCGTCGACACCGTCCCTCTCGACGTGGACTGAGCCACGGTGCGGCCCGCCCGCACCGCAAACGCAGCCCCTCGGGACGCGGCGCTGGGTCAGCGGCCGCGAAACAGGGGGCCGTGCAACCAACGGGCATGGTGGCCGACCTCGCGAATGTCCCACGGTGCGGCGGCGAATTCCTCCGGCGGAACGTCGAGGAGGAGCCACTCGAAGAAAGACGCCACGGTTTCGGCCGTGATCGTCTCGCCCCGTTCGTGCATCGCAGCGTAGACCTCACCGGCTGCGAAAGAATCCCGCGGTGCCGACAAGGAATCGTCGAGCATCCGGGTCTCGACGAGTCCGGGTCGGGCGATGGCGAAATCGATCTCGTCGCCCAACTCCAGGGCGAGGCTCCTCCACAACATCGCCGATGCGGCCTTCGAGACCGAATAGGCTCCACCCCCATGACGACAGTTCTCGGAGGCATCGGAGCCCACGAAGAGAACACGACCGCCGCGCAGGGGAGTTCGCAAGCCCAGGGTGAGCCAGAGTCGCGCATCCACGTTGGTGCGCATCGCCGACTCCCACTGCGCCGGTGGCATGGTCGCGAGGAGTCCGCGCGGAAAGGCACCCGCACCGTGCACCAGTGCGGCCACGGGTCGGCCATCGACGGCGCGAACGATGCGCTCGCGGTCCCTGGCGCTCGTGACGTCGGCCGCCACGGCCTCCACACCCCCGGGCCGGGCCTCGGCGACCAGCCTGGCCAGGGCGCCCTCACGGCGCGCGACACCGAGCACCGTCATTCCCGCCGAGGCCAGCGCACGGACGGTGGCCCGTCCGATTCCGGAAGAGGCGCCCGTCACCACTGCGACCCCCGGTCGGCGCGCGCGCGAATCCCTCATCGGCGCGAGCACCTCCTGGACGTTGGTCTCCCCACTCAACGAAGCCAGTCGGTGAGGCCGGCGCTCCGCTTTGGAAAGAATTCCAGACCGACCAGAAAGAAGTTCGTATTCAGGCCGCGGTTGGGTTGTTTGATGCTGGCGTTGGAGATGTGGCGGATCCGCCAGGAAAGGGTGAGGGCGGCGTGGTCGTTCAGGAAGGTGTGCACCCCCACCCCGATGAACGAGTCGAACTCGAAGGGGCCGCCCAGATCCTGGCCCTGGAGCCCGGTGTACATCGCGCCCACCCCGCCGATGCCGAAAGGCACGAAACGCTGTCCGGCATCGTAGTCCAGCTTGAGCGTTATCGGGTTCACGCCTCCTTCGAAGGCATCCTGCCCGTCGAAGACACCCGCGACCCATGCCTCGACCACCCATTTCAGATTGAGATCGACGGCGTGCAACGGTTCATCCACGAAGTCGGGCAGCAACCAGGCCGCACGACCAAAGAGCGGTACGATGAAGATGTTGTCGCGGGAAGACGGACCATAGCCCGAAAGCAGTCCCCACTGCTGGACCCCGGAGCGATCCTCCGCGGCCGCCGATGGCCACGAGGTCAGCAACACGGCCAGCAGCAAAGCCGGCAGCAGGAGAACCCGGGGGGAGAATTGCATGGTAGAGTCGAAACGAGTCATGAGCGCTTCGGACCTATCCCGAGACCGAGCCCCGGGCAACTGCGGCGGCCTCACCGGCCGCCTCGTCGCCTACCGACGCTCCGCCCCTGCGTTCGTGCTCATGGGTGTCTGTCTGGCGGGAGTGGCCTTCGCGGCTTCTTCGGCCCGCGCCGAGGCGGTCGTGCGATTGGGTGGGCGAATCGAGGCAACCGACGCCGGTGGAGCTCTCGTGCGCGCCCGCGTGGTGATCGCAAGCGGGTACCACATCAACGCCCACGAACCCGACGAGCCCTTCCTGATTCCGACCGTCCTCTCGCTCGACGCCGGAGGCCTGGCGTTCACGGAGCCCGTCTATCCAAAGCCCGAATCACAAACCTTCCCGTTCGCGCCCGACAAGCCGATGCTCGTGTACGACGGCACCATCGAAATCACGACGAGTGCCGAGCGGATGCCCGACGGTCCCGTGGTCGCCCGCCTGCGCTACCAGGCGTGTACCCACGAGCGTTGCCTGCCGCCCCGAACCGTGCAGGCCGTGCTCGGTTCCGAGGATGCCGCCGACGCCCGCCGGGAGAAACCCGGTTCCATCGCTCTGGCCGGGGTGGCTTCGCCCGGCCTCTCCCCGGCGCAGGCGGGCGTCGGCATTCGTTGGCAACCCCTCACGGCCGGTGCACTCGATCGAGCGATCACCGCCGGCCAACCCGCCGTCGTCGAGTTCTCGGCGCGGTGGTGTCCGCCCTGCCTCGAGATGGAGCGCTCGACGTTCATGGACCCCGGCGTCCTACGAGACGCCACAGGCTTCTCGATGCTGCAGGCCGACGTCACCGAGTCGAACGCGAACAACGACCGGCTGATGGAGAAGTTCGCGGTTCTCGGGGTGCCGACGATCATCTTCTACGATCGCAACGGCCGGGAAGTCGACCGGGCCGTGGGCTTCGTCGACGCCGACGGATTCCGCACCTATCTGCGGCGCGCGCGCGAAACCTCGAGGAGGCGAGCACCCTCACCGCCGCCGGTCGCGGAGCCCGCCTGACTCAACCCGATTCGGGAAAGAGAGTCGGCAGGTAATAGGCACGAAAAGGCTCAAAAGCGCCGCGCACCATGTAGGTGCACAGGGAGTGGACTTCGAAACCGGCGTCGTAACAGGCCGACAGAAGATCCGACCGGGTCGCCGGAATCAGAAGCCGGAATTCGGTGCGCAGGGGAAGGTCGGCTCCAGCCGCCTGAATGAGATCGAGGGCCCCGTCGAGATCCCGGCTGACGATCGGTCCCAACACCGCGACGCCACCGCGCACCATCCGAACGAGACTCCCGCGCACGCCAGCCCCGTCGGGCAGGACGAAGATCTCCCCCATGCGCCCGAGCAGATCGTAATCCCGGGCTCGATCGAAGCCGATCAGATCACGCTCGAGCGCCACGATCGCATCGATGCCGTCCCGACGTGAGGCGCGCCGTGCGAGGCTACGGACGCCGAGGTCGGGGCGGATCGGGAAGCCGCCGCGGACGAGCGTCTCCCGCCCCACGAATCCGACGCGACCGTACAAACAGAAGGAGACTTCGTTGAACGCGTCCTGGATCAAGCGCAGCGAGCGGACCCCGTCGCGATCGGCGCGCGCACAGATCTCCTCCATGAGGACACGACCACAGCCCGACCCCTGCTGGGCTGGATCGATCGTGATCGGCCCGGCACCCGCCGTCGCGCCGCGTACATGCAGGAAACCGCTTCCGACGACGCGGTCCCCTCGCGCGACCACCAGGCAATGCTCGGGATCGTGCGAACGATAGGCGCCCGCGATCGCCGCGCCGACGGATTGGTCGGCCACCACCGGACCGAAGCCGCGTCGGCGATACATCTCGTTGAAGGCGCTCTTGAAGATCGCCGAGACGCGCGGCAGGTCGGCCGATTCCATCGCCCGCACGTATGGCGCATCTCCTGTCGCTCCGGACATCCTCTCTGGCCCCTCCCGTGCGCTTGTTCTATACCATCTGGAGGAGAGCTGCCCTGCTTCGCGCGTTCTACTTCCACGATCCGCGAATGGACCTCGTGCCTGGCGAACATCTCGCCTCCGACGGAATCGATGCCGACTTTCGGGCCGCGCTGGAGGCCCGGCCCGGTTGGACCCGGGGACACGTCGAGCTGCTCGAACGCGCCGTCATCCTCTTCTGGGAACGCTACGATGACCTGGCCGCACGGGCTGCCGAATTCAGCGCTCCGCGGCTTCGCAACATCGGGGTCATCCGTCGATCGGACGAAATCCGGCCCTACGCCCAGATCCTCAACGAGAGCTCGAGTGTTCTCTACCTCGACGACCTCGACCCGACCCGCTCGCATCCCGAATTCGCGGCCTACCTCCTGGCTCTCCAGGAGCGCATGTGTGAGACCGGTGAGGTCACCCTGGCGCCGATCCATCTGGCTCCCTGGTGGTTTGGGAGAACGCAGGCGCAATGCGACGCATTTACCCGCGCCGCCGGACAGGCGACCCGGCCCGATGCGTCGATCGCGCGGGCCATCGCCGCTGCTCTTCCCTGGCTTCGCCAATTGCGCCATCGAACCCTGCGCCCGGCACGCCAACGATCCGGGCACCGACCCATCCCGCAAACCGGACTTCTGGTGCCCCGCGCCATCGAAAACGAGCCCGTGGTGCTGCTCGAGCAGATTCGGGCGGACGCGTCGGAATGTGTGCGCGCCTTCCACGCCCGGCATCGTGGCCGTCCCGGCGATGCCACCGAGCGCCTACGGAACTGGCTGGTCGACGATCGCCCGCCCCTGCTCGTCACCGACGCGGGAGGGCAGATGCTCTGGGACCCCGAGCGGCCCGCGCTGACCGACGCGCTGCTCGGACGACTTTCGTCCTGTACCGAGGGTGTCGTCGGCGATCTCCACGCGGATCTCGTCTGCGTCGCCGACCATTGCCGTCGATTCCGAGCCTCGCTGCGACGCCCCGACTCTTTGCCGACGGTAGACCCCGAGACCGAGCAGAGCGGCTATTGCTTCCTGCACCGCGATCGTCAACGGATCGCCTACAATCTGGATGAGGCAGGAATCGAAAGACTTCTTGGCCCCGAGGTCCCCTATGCCCGCGCCATGTTGGGAGCCCGCACGGCGCACGAATGGGCCCATCTCGCCGTGGATGCGGGTTGGGTTCCCCGCCATGTCACCGATACGCAATGGGCAAGCCTTTGCCAGGGGCTGACCGACCGCCTCGACGCGACGGTGGCCTCGCTCCCTCGCGCCACTCGCGAGACGATGGACGCCGACATCGCCGCCCTCGGCGGTTCCGGGGCGACCGGGCGAAGCCTGTTGGAGATCTTCGAGCGGCGACTGCCCGACCTACAGGCGAACCTTCTGGCCGCCCGTTACCAGACCGACGTCGAACGCGAGACCTATGTCCGGCACAACATCCGACCGCTGCGGCGAGACTATCCACCGCCCCGCCGTCTGCGGATGCTGGTGCGCTACCTCTTCGAGATGCAGTACCTTCGTCTGAGCGAAATGGAGGACCCCCGGACCTATTTCCTCGAGACGACCTGGTTCGAGGCCGACTTCTTCGAAACCGGCATCCTCGACGAAGCCGGCCTCGACGCGCTCGATGCAGCGGCCGCAGAGCTGTGCCGGGCCCACGAGGTCGATGAATCGCACTTCCATTCGCCCACGGCATCATGACGGGCAAAGACCTTGATTCATGGCGCCCTGCCGTGGATCCTTCGGGCATGTCCGCCACCGTGCTCGGCGCCGGCTCGTGGGGTACGGCGCTGGCCATCCAGCTCTGTCGCGCCGGACAGGCCGTCTCGCTGTGGGGGCGCGATGCAGAACATGTCCGCGAGATGGGCGAGCGCCGGGAGAACCAACGCTATCTGCCCGGCGTCCCGCTGCCGCCCGCGCTCGCGCCGACCCACGACCTCGCCACCGCTGTCCGGAGTGCACGCCGACTGCTGGTCTGCGCGGTCCCTTCGCACGCCGTGCGCGAGACCATGGGCAAGGCCCGGCCCCATCTCCCCGCGGACGCCATCGCGTGTAGTGCGACCAAGGGGATCGAAGAAGATTCCTGGAAACGCATGAGTGAGGTCATCGCCGAGGCCGCTCTCTGCAGCGACCGCGTGGCGGTCCTGACGGGGCCGAGCTTCGCGCGCGAAGTCGCCGCCGAGATGCCGACCGTCGTCACCGTCGCCGCGAAGGTGGAGGAAACGGCGCGCTTCGTTCAGCACGCATTCGCCTCACCGATGTTCCGCGTCTATGCGTCGTCAGACCCCATCGGCGCAGAGATCGGCGCCGCCGTGAAGAACGTCATCGCAATCGCCACGGGTGTGAGCGATGGTCTCGGCCTCGGCCACAACACGCGTGCGGCGATCATCACGCGGGGGCTCGCGGAGGTGAATCGTCTCGCCGTGAAACTGGGCGCCGACCCCAGAACGGTCACCGGTCTTTCGGGCATGGGAGACCTCGTTCTCACGTGCACCGGAGATCTTTCCCGCAACCGATCGGTCGGAGTCGAGCTCGGCCGCGGGCGCAGATTGGCCGAGATCCTCGACGGCATGAGCCAGGTCGCCGAGGGTGTACGCAACGCGCCGGCCATCGACGCGCTGGCGCGATCGGTGGGCGTCGACATGCCGATCACGAGCCAGATGTGCAGCCTGCTGTTCGAGGAAAAGCCGCCGCACGAGGCGATGGTCGAGCTCATGACCCGCCAGCTCAAGCCCGAATTCTGAGGGCTCGAGCGCCCCGCCGGGCGACCCTGGTCGATGGATTCGGCGGCCCTGGTTCGTTAGGGACGACGGATGGCGAAAAAGGGAAACTGCAAGGCCGACTCCTGCGAGAAAGAGGTGGTCGGGAAGGGCTACTGCAAGCGGCACTACCGGTTGTGGAAGCGTGGCGAAATGCCCAAAGCGCGCTACGCCACTTGCGTATCCGAGGGCTGCCACAAGCGCGTCCTGAAGAGCATGCGCTGCGAGGAGCACCAGAAGGTCCGGCCGCCCGAGAGTACGGATGCCGCGGCCGCCGCGGCGGAAGCACCCGCCGAAGAGGCGCCGACCGCCGCCGCCGAGCCCCCCGCCGAAGAGGCCCCCGCCGAGGAGACCACGGCGGCGCCCGAGAGCTGAGAGGCTCCGGGCCTCATTCCCGTTGACACCGCGCAGGTCGAATGGTTTTCTTCAGGGTCGCCCTGCCATTCCCGGCAGCGGTGTCTTTCTGAGTGACAGGCGAGCGAGATGAAGAGGACGTATCAGCCCAGTAACCGTCGCCGGAAGCGCACGCATGGCTTCCGGGCACGAATGGCGACTCCCGCCGGACGACAGGTGATCAAGCGCCGCCGCCGCAAGGGCCGCAAGCGCTTGAGCGCCAGCATCCCGCCCAAGCAGCCCGGCTGAGCCGGCAGAGCCGGGACTTGGGGGACACGGCGACGAGCTCCCGCGCCCGGACGCTTCCGAAGGCGGCCCGGGTGCGTAAACGCTCGGAATTCCTTACGATTCAGCGGGGAGGCCGGCGGCTCTCGACGCGGCATTTTCTACTCGCCCACCGTTCCGGGCCAGCCCCGCGCGCGCGTCTCGGGGTGACCGTAACCCGAAAGATTGGCGGAGCCGTGATCCGAAACCGCGTAAAACGACACGTCCGCGAGGCTTTCCGCCACGCACGGGGCATCCTGCCCGCTCGCGACCTCGTCGTGATCGCACGGCAGGGAAGCGGCTTGCTGTCGGCCCACGAAGTGGCCGCCGAGCTCGGGGCCGCCTTCGATCAGCTCCGCGGGACGCGCCCCGGATGAGCAATCGAATCGTAGGCCTGCTGCGAGCGATTCTTCGTGGCTACCAGATCGTCCTCTCTCCTTTCCTCGGGCCGACCTGCCGGTTCGCGCCAAGTTGCTCGGAGTACGCCCGCGAGGCGCTGCTCCAGCATGGCATCGCACGGGGTGGTTGGCTCGCCACCCGGAGGATCGCTCGTTGCCACCCATGGCACCCCGGTGGCCACGACCCTGTCCCTGGAGTCCGCCCGGCCCGCGCGGGCACTGCCGGGGCTGGAAACCAAACCTGCCGGAGTGAGGCCTGATGGATCGCCGCACGCTTCTTTTCGTCGCCATCTCGGTGATGATCATCGTCCTGTACCAGGAGTTCGTCCTGAAACACTGGGCCCCGACGCCACCGGCACCTCCCGTGGGCGCCGGAGCACCTCCCGCGGGCGTTGGAGCACCTCCCGAGGCGGGGGCTCCCAGCGCACCCGTGGCCGCGGCACCCGCCGTCGCTCCGACCGAGGACCTCGCGCCCCTGACCGCGCCGGCCGCCGAGCCCATCCAGGGGCGCCGCGTCGTGGTCGAAACCGACCTGTACGTGGCCACGTTCACGACCGCCGGCGGGCGATTGGAGGACTTCCTCCTCAAAGACTATCGCGAGACCAATCTCCCCCAGAGCCCCCCGCTCTCGCTCGTCCTCCCCGCGCCCGAGGTCGAACTCCCCCTGGGCATCGAATTGCGGGGCGCGCGCGCCTGGCGCGACTCCGGTCAGCTCTACGAGGTCGATCGCGATCGCCTCAGTCTCTCCGGGGCCGACAGCGGTTCGCTCGTGCTGCGGACGACCTTTGGCGGCCAACCAGTCGTCAAGACCTTCACCTTCTTCGGGAATCGTTATCCCTTCGATCTGGCCGTCGAGACGCCGGCCGCCGAGAGCCTGCCCCCCGAACTCAGCCAGGCCAGCCCGGACGGAAAAGCAGCTACCGTGGCCCTCCTCCTGACCCGCGCCCGCAAGAAAGAGGTCGATGGGACCAGCTTCGAGGGGCCCGCAGCGCTCGTCGACGGCGACGTCGTGCAAACGCCCTTCGACGATCTGGAGGGCCCCGAGGTGCTCGACGGATCCGTGGGCTGGGCGGGTTTCGAGGACCACTACTTCCTCGTGGCCGCCGCCCCCGAGCGCGCCGTAAGCGTCCGATTCCTGCCCAGGGGAAATGCGGTCGAAGAGAAGATCCTCACGCCCCGGACCGCCACCGGGCCAACGCGACTCGATTTCACGCTCTATTTCGGCCCCAAGGACCGGCCCACCCTCGAAGCGGCCGGGCACGGCTTCGCCAAGGGGCTCGATCTCGGCTGGTTCGCGCCGATCGCCCTGATCCTTCTGCAGGTCCTGGAGTCCTCCCATCGCCTCACCGGCAATTGGGGCGTCGACATCATCCTGCTCACGATCCTCGTCAAGATATTATTTTTCCCGCTCACCCGGAAGAGCTTCTCCTCGATGCGCGACATGCAGAAGCTGCAACCGGAGATGACGAGGATCCGCGAGAAGTTCAAGGACGACTCGCAGCAGATGAACGCCGAAATCATGGAGCTCTACAAACGGCACAAAGTGAATCCCCTGGGTGGATGCCTTCCCATGCTGCTCCAGATTCCGGTCTTCATCGGCCTCTACCAGTTGCTCCAGAACACCATCCAGCTGCGGCATGCTCCCTTCGCGTTCTGGATCACCGATCTTTCAGCCCCGGAAAGACTGTATGTTCTGGGGTATGGGATTCCCGTCCTGACCCTCCTCATGGGCGCTTCGATGTTCCTGCAGCAAAAGTTGACACCGGCAGCAGGGGATCCGAATCAACAGCGCATCATGATGTTCATGCCGGTGATTTTCACCTTCATGTTCATCGGATTCCCCGCCGGACTGATCATCTACTGGCTTACGAACAACCTGCTCACCATCGCACAGCAATGGTGGATGTTGCGCTCTGCTCCTGCCTGATGCGCGACTTCGACCAGAGGTAAAGACAAAAATCCACCGCCGCGCGGCCGGGAGGCAGCCGCCCCTCGGAGATCGCGCGACGACCCTCGAAGACCGTGTCTGCCTACGTCGAAGACACCATCGCGGCCATCGCGACGCCGCCCGGGCCCGGGGCGCTCGCCGTGCTGCGAATCAGCGGCCGGGCCGCGAAGGAGATCGGGGGAAGCATCCTGCGTTCGCCGACCGGACGATCGCTGTCCATGTCCGGGGATGTCTCGCACCGGGCACGAAGAGCACGACTGGTCCGACCCGGCTCGGGCGAGCCGATCGACGACGTTCTCGTGATCGGGATGTGGGCGCCTGCGAGCTATACGGGCGAAGACGTCCTGGAGATCCAGTGCCACGGCGGACGGATCGTCCCCGACCGCGCCTTGCGGGCGGCGCTTGCGGCGGGTGCGCGAACGGCCCGTCCCGGTGAATTCACCGAACGGGCGTTTCTCAATGGCCGCCTCGACCTGTGCCAGGCCGAGGCGGTAGCCGACGTGATCGCCGCAAACAGCGAGGCCGGCCTCGATGCAGCCTGGCGGCAGCTCTCGGGCGACCTTTCGGCGCGGGTAGAGCGGGGGCGGGAGCGGATCCTGGACTCCCGGGCGCTCGTCGAGGCCCACCTGGACTTCCCGGAGGAAGATCTACCCGCGGGCGTGGAGGCCGAGCTCGCGGGTCGCCTGGGCGCAACGAAGCATGACCTCGAGGAGCTTGCGGCCACGTTCAGCCGCGGCCGCCTGGCCCGCGACGGGCTTCGGGTCGTGCTAGCGGGCAAGCCGAACGTCGGGAAATCGTCTCTGCTCAACGCCCTCCTCGGACGTGAGCGGGCGCTGGTAAGTGACGAGGCCGGAACGACCCGAGACTATCTGGAGGAACCGCTCGCGATCGGTTCGTTGGCGGTTCTGCTTTGCGATACCGCGGGCATCCGCGAAGGCGGCCTGGAAGTCGAGAGGGCGGGCATCGAGCGAAGCCGGGCACGGGTTCAGGAGGCCGACATCGTCGTTCTCGTGGTCGATGGTTCCGCGGCTCTGGACCAAGCCGATTTCGAACTCTTCGGTCAGCTCGGAGGCCGCCCGATGGTCCTGGCGCGGAACAAGAGCGATCTGCCATCGGCCTGGTCCGCGCTGCCAAAGGAGGCCCCCCCAGGGCCAGAGGTCGCCGTCTCGGCGCGCGACGGTCGCGGCCTCGACGATTTGCAGAAAGCCCTTCTCGCGGCGATTCCGGAGCAATCCAGGCCGCTGGACGAGGTCGTGGTCACCAACGCGCGCCAACACCAGGCCCTGGTGCGCAGTGCCGGACATGTGGAGGAGGCGATCGCGCTCCTCGGCGCCCGCGCTGAGCTGGAGATCGTTGCAGCGGAGTTGCAAGCGGCCTGCGCTGCACTCGACGAGCTCCTCGGCCGAAGCGACGTCGAGGACGTCCTGGATCGCGTTTTCAGCCGTTTTTGCGTAGGGAAGTAGGGACCATGGCCAAAATGGACGTCATCGTCGTCGGGGGCGGGCACGCCGGAATCGAAGCTGCTCTCGCGGCGGCCCGAATGGGCGCGCGAGCACTCCTGCTGACGCAGAACCTCGACCAGATCGGCCAGATGTCCTGCAATCCGGCGATCGGCGGCGTGGGCAAGGGCCACCTCGTCCGGGAAATCGACGCCCTCGGGGGCGAGATGGGCCGTGCAATCGATGCCACCGGCATCCAGTTTCGCACTCTCAATACCCGAAAGGGCCCCGCCGTCCGGGCGACCCGAGCCCAGGCCGACAAGGCCGCCTACCGGCGCTACATGAAAAGCGTCGTCGAAAATACGCCTGGCCTTGCCGTCCGGCAGGGCACGATCGAAGGCCTGCTGATCGAAGACGGAGCCGTCCGGGGCGTGGAGACCGAGCTTGGCGAACGCTTCCTCGCCTCGCACGTGATTCTCACTACCGGGACCTTCCTGCGCGGCCTGATTCACGTCGGCGATCGCAATCGCGCCGGAGGAAGGGCTGGAGACGCTTCCTCAGAGGGCCTGAGCCCGCAGCTGGAGGCCCTCGGGTTCCGGGTTGGTCGACTCAAGACCGGGACCTGCCCGCGCCTCGACGCCCGCACCATCGACTGGGAGGGGCTCGAATTGCAGCCGGGAGACGAACCCCCTCCCTATTTCTCCTTTCGGACCGAGCGGATCGAACAGGCCCAGATCCCGTGTCACATTACGTGGACGAACCCCGAAACCCATCGATTGATCCGTGAAGGCCTCGATCGCTCACCGATTTTCAGCGGCCGGATCCAGAGTCGCGGACCACGCTATTGCCCCTCGATCGAAGACAAGATCGTTCGCTTCGCCGACAAGGACCGCCATCAGATCTTTCTCGAACCCGAGGGACGCGACACCGTCGAAATCTATCCCAATGGTCTCTCCACGGCACTTCCACTCGATGTCCAGCAAGGTCTCGTTCGCTCGATTGCCGGACTCGAGAAAGCCGAGATCATGCGACCGGGCTACGCCATCGAATACGATTTCGTCGACCCTCTGGAGCTGCTCCCTTCTCTGGAAACCAAGAGAATCAAGGGACTTTTTCTGGCCGGCCAGATCAACGGCACGACCGGATACGAGGAGGCAGGCGCCCAGGGACTCCTGGCGGGCATCAATGCGGTGCGGTCTCTTCAAGAGCAATCCGGGATCGTCCTGGAGCGCTCCCAGAGCTACATCGGCGTTCTGATCGACGATCTCGTGACCAAGGGAGTGGGCGGTGAACCGTATCGGATGTTTACGTCACGGGCCGAGCATCGACTCCTTTTGCGCGAGGACAATGCCGACACGCGCCTCTCCCCGATCGGGGCCCAGATCGGGCTTCTCGACCCGACGGCCGCGTTCCACGTGGAACAGCGCTCTCGCGGAGCCCAGGAAGAGCACGCCCGGCTGGCCGGGGCGAAGATCCCAGCAAACCCGCAGATCAATCAAGTGCTGGAGCAGCACGGCGTCTCCCCCCTTCGCCACGGAACCTCGGCGCGCGAACTGATGCGCCGCCCCGAGGTGGACTGGAACCTGCTCGAGAAACTTGGGGTGCCCCCGCCTTCCGACGCCCGGACCGCCGCCTCGGTCCATCTCGACCTCCGCTACGAAGGCTACATCGCCCGCCAGGAGGAACTGGTGGCGCGCACCGCCCGGCTGGAGTCCACCCCCGTCCCGACCCAGATCGACTTCGCGGCCGTAGAGGGTCTTTCCACCGAAGTCCGCGAAAAGCTTGCCCTGGTGCGCCCAAGGACGCTGGGACAAGCCGCACGGATCCCCGGTGTCACCCCCGCGGCAATCAGCATCCTGGGCGTGCACCTGCGGCGCGCCTCCGGCGGCGCCTGAGTCCGTGACCACAGACGCGGCCGAGAGGCGGCTGCTGGAGCGATGCTCTGGTGAGAGCGGCCTCGAGCTCAGCGAAGCCCAGATCGCGGAGCTCCTGCGTTACGTCCAGACCCTCGATTTCTGGCGGGAGCGTATGAATCTGGTCTCGGTTCGGGATCGCCGCGAGATCGTCGAGCGACACCTGGCCGACGGCTTGGTCGCGGGCGCTTTCATCAGAGAAAACAAATACATACGGGATGAGATCGTGGACGTGGGCAGTGGTGCGGGGATCCCCGGCGTACCGCTGGCCATCGTCTGCCCGGAGTCCCGGGTGGTTCTTCTGGAGCCCAGGCGGAAGCGGGCCAGCTTCCTGCGCAGCGTTTTGCGCGAGTGTTCCACGTGCAACATGACGGTCGAGTCTGCGACCGTAGAGGATTTTCGGTCCGACAAAGGGCGGGGCTGCGACGTGATCATCAGCCGGGCGACCTTCCCTCCCGAGGAATTGGCCCGCCGCTCCGAGGGCTTGCTCCGGCCCGGAGGACGACTCATCGCATTCACGACGAAGAGCAGCGTGCTTCCGGAGACCCTGCCCGGACAGCTCGAAGCGGAAGCCGGGATCTCCCGACGGCTCGGGTCCGCAAACCGAGAGGTCCTCCTCCACGCGTGGCGACGCCCTCCTGCCGGTACCCCGACTGTGTAAGCGAGAGCCGCGCGGTTGCGCCCGCGAGCCCGGGCGTCCTGACTTCGCCCACGAGCCCGGAGAAGCCTGTCAGCTCGATCGGTGGGCTCCCTGGACGACTGGACCACGCAGCTCAGCGGACCATCCTGAAAGTTGCACGTGAAACGCGAGCCCGCTCCGCAAGGGCCGGCCCGAAGGTTCCACGTGAAACGTCAGACCGCCCCGCAAAGGCCCGACCCGAAGGTTCCACGTGAAACGCGAGCCCACCCCGCCAAGGCCCAGCCCGAAGGTTCCACGTGAAACGCGAGCACGCCCCGCAAGGCCCGCCCCGCGGGTTCCACGTCGACCATGGCGCCTCGCCTCGAGCCCTCGTGGCCTCATTTCGACGAGGCTTCCGCAAAGGTCCCGGCCCCGGTTCATGGCTGGATGGAGCAGGGTCGCACTCGAAAATGGCAACCGTGATCACTGGCGATCCTCCGAAACCAAACCCTTTGCCGCCGAAGGCCTCCCAAGATGACGCCGAATCTGCTACTCGCTTGCGAAGCCATGGGCAGAGTCATTGCGATCGTGAATCAGAAGGGCGGCGTTGGCAAAACGACTACAGCCGTGAACCTCAGCGCCGCCCTGGCCATGACGGGCCGGACGTGTCTGCTGATCGACGTCGACCCACAGTGCAGCGCGACCAGCGGCGTCGGCATCCGACTGGGGCCAGAGGACGACTCGACCTACGAGGTGCTGGTCGGCCAGTCAAGCGCAGAAAAAGCGCTCAAGAAAACCATGATTCCCACGCTACAAGTCCTGGGAGCAAGCCAAGATTTGATCGGCGCGGAAATCGAATTGGTGACGGTCGAGGAGCGGGAGCAACGTCTGAAGCAAGCCCTCGCTTCGTTGCGCTGGCGCTACGATTTCATCCTGATCGACTGCCCGCCCTCGCTCGGGCTGGTGACCTTGAACGCGCTCACCGCCGCCGACGCCCTGCTGATTCCGGTGCAGTGCGAGTACTACGCACTCGAAGGGCTCACCGCCCTGATCTCGACGATCAGCCTGGTGCAGCAGGAACTCAATCCGCAGATCGACATCGAAGGGCTCCTGCTCACCATGTACGACGGTCGCAATACCTTGTGCCGCCAGGTCGCCGAGGACATTGAGGAGCATTTCCGGGAGAAGGTCTTCCGGACCCGCATTCCCCGCAACGTGCGCCTGAGCGAGAGTCCCGGGCATGGTCTGCCAGCTCTCTTGTACGCAGAGGCCTCCAAGGGCGCCCAGGCCTATGCCGCACTTGCCGAGGAGGTCTCGGCGCGGCACGGTGGGAAGGCGCGGACCGCAACAAACGCTGTTTGATTTTACAGGGGGAGGGGAGCATGGCGCAGCCGCGTCGAGCATTGGGGAAGGGAATCGGGGCACTCATCCCGTCGGCATCACCGCGACGCGCGGAGAATTCTTCTCTCCCGCGCGCCGCTGCGCCCGAGGGCGAGCTCGTGCAGAAGCTCGCTCTGGCGGCGATCGACGTGAATCCGCGCCAGCCGCGGGCACATTTCGAGGAAGCCGATCTCCAGGATCTGGCCACCTCGATCGAGGAGCGAGGCGTCCTGCAGCCGATCCTGGTGCGACCGAAGCCCGACGGCCGCTATGAACTGGTGGCTGGGGAACGGCGTCTGCGGGCCAGCCAGCGTGCTGGCCGTTCGGAGATTCCCGCTCTCGTCAAGGCGATGAGCGACGACGAGAGCCTGCTGATCGCGATCATCGAAAACGTCCAGCGCGCCGACCTCGACCCCCTGGAGGAGGCCCAGGCGTACCGCGCCCTGCAAGAGGAATTCGACCTCAAGCAAGAGGAAATCGCCCGCCGCGTCGGCAAGAGCCGGCCGACGATCGCCAACGCCCTGCGACTCCTGCAGCTTCCCGAGTCCACCCAATCGCAGATCCGCTCCGGCAAGCTCAGTGCGGGTCATGCCCGCGCGCTGCTCGGGCTCGATGGAACCAGCGAACGAGAGGCCCTGGCGCGCCGCATCGTCGAGGGTGGTCTTTCGGTCCGCGAGACGGAGAAGGCCGTTCAGCAGGGACGAAAGCCCGCCGCGAAGAGCGCACCGTCCCCGTCCAACCCGGACATCCGGGTGATGGAGTCCGACTTGAGCCGAGCCCTCGGCACCAAGGTCTCCATCCATGCGAGCCGCGGACAACAGGGGCGCGTCGAGATCCGCTTCTACTCGGACGACGACCTGGCGCGGTTGGTCGATCTGCTGCGTGCCGCTGGGACGGCACCCCGCATCCGACCCGGTTGACCACCCCCACCCCTTCGCCGGGCCACCTCCGACCCCGGGGTCCAGAGCGCAGGCGCACGCACACGCCGCGCCGGGCGCGTTCGATCAGCTATCGGCGCATCTAATGAAGCCGCCTCCGTTTTGACATCTTCCCTGCTCGGTGGTAGCCAAAATCGTTTGCGGCGCAGTGGTTTCGAGGCGCCCGGGTCCGGCCGAACACACGCCTTTCCCGGGGTGCGAGAACCGCTGGTCGGTCGCATCGCGCAAAGAATCGATGGCTCTCTTCAAAAAGGACCGCGTCAAGGATTCGGCTGGTCGAGGTTCGGGTCCGAACGCGGGCGAGAGGACCTCCGAACCGCGGGTGGGGGCGGAGCAGAGAGAGGAAGACACGATGGCGGGGCAAGCAAGCGGTGCGGAGCGGATGCCAACCGGCGGGGGCGGACACGAGAGTGCCGTGCTCGGTCGTGGCACGCGCGTCTCGGGAAAGATCACCTTCGAAGGAAAGGCACGCATCGACGGTCACGTCGAAGGCGAGATCATCGCCGCCGACACCCTCGAGGTCGGTGAGGCCGCGCTCGTGAACGCGCAGATCAACGGCACGACGATCATCGTTCAGGGCAAGGTCACCGGCGACCTCACGGCCACGCGTAAGCTCGAAATCCGCGCGCCCGGCCGTCTGTACGGCAATGTGACGACGCCGAGTCTCGTCATCGAAGAAGGCGTCGTCTTCGAAGGGCACTGCTCCATGGGAGCCAAGGAAGGTCGATCCGGAGAGCGGGTCACCCTTCTCGAGAAAGAGGAAGCACCCGCCAAGACCGCACCGGCCGCGACCCGGGCCGCCGCGGCGGGCGACAGCAAGTAGAAGAAGCCCGCGGCCCGGTTGCTGTGCCCGACGCCGCGTGCCCCCGATCGGGGGTGGGAGGCCGGTGCGCAAGATGTGTCACTCGCCGGCCGCCGGGTCGTGAAGACGAAGCGAAAGCCAAATCATGCTCGAGATTCCACCAACCTTAGCCTTCTGGGTCTGGATCCCGATCTTCTTCGCGTTCACGTTCGTGTTGAAATCGTTGATCCTCGAGCCCACCCAAAAGCTCCTCGAGGAGCGGGACCGGCGGACCAGCGGAGCGCAGGTCGAAGCCGAGCAGATGCGGGACGAAGCGGCCGAGATGCAAGCCGAATTCGAACGCAAGCTCGCCGACGCGCGACACGCCGGCAACACCGCCGGGGATCAGGTCCGCCGAGAAGCCGAAGCGAGCGAGCACGAGATCCTCGAGAAGGCACGTTCCGAGGCGGCCGCGCGCGTCGAAGAAGTGCGCGCACGGATCGGGCGCGAGACCGACGAGGCCCGCTCCAGCCTGCGCCAGGATGCCGATACCCTCGCCCGGCTCGTCGCCGAGAAGGTGCTCGGCAGGACGGTGAATCCGTGAAGGCGCTGCGCCTCGCTGGCCTGCTCGCGCTCGCCCTACCCCAGGTCGCCTTCGCGGCCGGCGGCGGTCACCACGAGCCGCAATGGTCGTTGACCCTATGGGGCTTCGCGAATTTTGCGATCTACTGCTGGATCATGAAGCGGTTTGCCTGGCCGCTGATCACCGAGTTCCTGCAGGACCGCCACGACACCGTCGTCGAATCGCTCGAGGCGGCCGCGCGTGCCCGCGAGGAGGCTGCTTCGCTCAAGGCCGAATTCGAGGCGCGCATGCGCGGACTCGAGAGCGAGGCCGAGAAGGCGCGCGCCGAGATCCTCGAGATCGCCCAGACCGAGGCCCGCCGGATGGTCGAGCAAGCCGAGAAGACTGCCGACGCGATCCGACAGGACGCCCAACTCGTGGCCGACGAAGAAGTGGCGCGCGCCCGTCAATCGCTTCAGGAAGAGTCCGCTGCCCTGGTGACGAAAATGGCCGCCGAACTCGTGCAGGCACAGGTCACGCCGGAGGATCAGGAACGCTTCCTGGCGGACTTCCTCGCCGAGTCACGCGAGGCGACACGATGACCGGCGGACTCGCCAAGCGTTATGCGCGCGCCCTTGCGGACGTCGCCCGGGAAGAAGACCGCCTCGAGGCCGTGGCGACCGAACTCGCCGGCGTTGCGGGATGGCTCGCGGATCGCGAGCTCTCCGAAGCGCTCGCTTCGCCCGCCCTTACCCTCGAGAACCGCAAGGCTCTCGTCGCTCAGATGACCGAGGCACTCGGCCTCTCGGAACTCACCCGGAATTTTCTCGGACTGGTGACCGAACGGCACCGCCTCGATCACTTCGAGGCGATGCGCAACGCCTATACCGATATCGTCGACCGCGAGTTGGGTCGCCTGCGCGCGATTCTGCGATCGGCACAGCCCCTCTCGGAAGCACAGCAACAGGAAGTCGCGACGGCCCTGGAAGCCCAGCACGGCAAGAAGATCCTCCTCTCGGTCGAGGTCGATCCCGCACTCGTGGCCGGCATCACCGTCGAAATCGAAGGAAAGACCTACGACGGAAGCGCGCGGACACAGCTCGCGCACGCCGCCCGAACCATGTCCCGTCAGGGCCCAACGGGCTGAGCGCCAGACGGCATCCGTCGCAGCGCGCCCAAGGAACACCGCAAGGAGAAGCACGAAATGGCGATTCGCGCCGCAGAGATCAGCGACATCATCCGCCAGCAACTGAAGGACTACACCAAGTCCCTCGAGGTCCGGGAGACCGGAAAGGTGCTCTCGACGGGTGATGGCATCGCCCGCATCTACGGACTCGAGAAGGCCGCCGTGGGGGAGCTCCTCGAATTCCCCAACGACATCTTCGGCATGGTCCTGAACCTCGACGAAGACAATGTCGGCGCCGCGCTCTTCGGAGACGCCCAGGAGATCGGCGAGGGAGACGAGGTGAAGCGCACCGGGCGCATCGCCGAGGTTCCCGTCGGGCCGCAAATGCTTGGTCGCGTCGTGAACGCCCTCGGCCAGCCGATCGACGGCAAGGGCGAGCTCGGCGCCTCGGAGACACGCCGGGTGGAGCTCAAGGCGCCGGGCATCGTCGAGCGGCAGCCGGTCAAGGAGCCCCTTCAGACCGGTCTGAAGGCCATCGACTCGCTGATCCCGATCGGTCGCGGGCAGCGGGAGCTGATCATCGGCGACCGTCAGACCGGCAAGACGGCCATCGCCGTCGATACGATCATCAATCAGAAGGGCGGCGACGTGAAGTGCATCTACGTCGCCATCGGACAAAAACGTTCCACGGTCGCCCAGGTAGCCGAACGCCTGCAGCGCGCGGGCGCCATGGAGTACACCACGATCGTCGCCGCAACCGCCTCGGAGTCGGCGCCGCTTCAGTTCATCGCGCCCTACTCCGGATGCGCCATCGGCGAGTACTTCCGCGACAACGGGCAGCATGCGCTGATCATCTACGACGACCTCTCCAAACAGGCCGTCGCCTACCGCCAGCTCTCGCTGCTTCTGCGTCGCCCTCCGGGCCGCGAGGCCTACCCGGGTGACGTCTTCTACGTCCACTCGCGGTTGCTCGAGCGCGCCGCCAAGATGTCCGACGCCCGCGGCGGCGGATCTCTCACGGCCCTACCCATCATCGAGACGCAGGCCGGCGACGTTTCCGCCTACATCCCCACCAACGTCATCTCGATTACCGACGGACAGATCTTCCTCGAGACCGACCTCTTCAACTCGGGTGTTCGACCGGCGGTAAACCCGGGGATTTCGGTGAGCCGGGTCGGTGGTTCCGCCCAGATCAAGGCCATGCGTCAGGTCGCCGGCTCGCTGCGACTGGACCTCGCCCAGTTCCGCGAATTGCAGGCCTTCGCCCAGTTTGGATCGGACCTCGACGCGGCCACGCAGTCACAGCTCTCCCGCGGCAGCCGACTCGTGGAAATCCTCAAGCAGAAGCAATACGAGCCCCTCTCGGTCGATCGACAGGTCGTGATCATCTTCGCCGCGACCAAGGGGCATCTCGATGACCTCGACGAATCGGTCCTCGCTCGTTTCGAAAACGACTTCTTCGCCTTCCTCGAGACCAAGCACGCCGGAATCTTCTCCGAGATCCAGGAGAAGAAGACGATCTCCGACGAGTTGGAAGGCAGCCTCGCCGGCGCCATCGAAGAGTTCAAGCAGATCTTCGCAAAGTAATGCCCAGCCTCAAGGCCATTCGAAAACGGATCAGCTCGGTCAAAAGCACCCAGCAGATCACCAAGGCGATGAAGATGGTCGCCGCGGCAAAGCTGCGCCGGGCGCAGGAAGCCGCCGTGCAGGCCCGTCCCTATTCCGAGAAGCTCGAGGGAATGGTCGCGCATCTCCTGCAACGGGTCGACTCGTCCTCCCACCCCCTGATGGCGGTGCCGGAGACGCGGGAGCGCTGCCTCGTCCTGGCCGTGACCAGCGACCGCGGCCTTTGCGGCGGTTACAACGCGAATCTTCTTCGCGACGTCGACGCCTTTCTCGCCGACGAAAGCGGCGACTTCGTCTTTACGTCGGTTGGAAGCAAAGGCCTCGACCACCTCAAGAGAACCGAGCGCGAGGTGGTCGCGACCCACGCCATGCCGACCGCACAGGAAGCCGGCCCCATCGCGCGTGACCTCGCGCGCGACGCCCAGCGTCTGTACCTCGCTGGCGAGGTGGATCGGGTCGTGGTCGCCTACAGCGCCTTCAAGTCGACCATGTCCCAGGTTCCGACGGTGGAACAATTGCTTCCCCTCGAGCACCACGACACCACCGAGGACCACGAGTCCGGCCACGAGTACGTCTTCGAGCCCAACCCCAACGAGATCATCGGATCTCTGCTTCCACGCCTCGTGGAGGTCCGTATCCTGCACGCGCTGCTCGAAGCCGGCGCGAGCGAATTGGCCGCTCGAATGACGGCCATGGATTCCGCCACGCGAAACGCTTCGGAAATGATCGATCGCCTCACCCTCCAGATGAACCGGGCCCGCCAGGCCCAGATCACCACGGAGCTCATGGAGATCATCAGCGGCGCCGAGGCGCTGAACCAGTAGGAAGAGCCCAAATCATGTCTGAGAACATCGGTCGCATCACGCAGGTCATCGGTCCCGTCCTCGACGTCGAGTTCGAGTCGGGGAAATTGCCCCCCATCTTCAACGCGCTGCGGATCACCAATCCCGCGATCAGCGATGAGGAAGACAACCTGGTCGTCGAGGTCGCGCAGCATCTCGGCGAGCGCACGGTGCGTTGCATCAGCATGGACTCGACCGAGGGGCTCGTGCGCGGCATGCCGGCCAAAGACACCGGAACCGGCATCTCGATCCCCGTCGGCGAGGCGACGCTCGGACGCATCATGAACGTCATCGGAGAGCCCGTGGACGAGCAGGGTCCGATCAAGAGCAAGGTCACGTGGCCGATCCATCGCGAGGCGCCGGCGTACGTCGACCAGGCGACCGAGCAGGAGATGCTTGTGACCGGAATCAAGGTCGTCGATCTGCTGGCCCCGTACCAGAAGGGAGGAAAGATTGGGCTGTTCGGAGGAGCCGGTGTCGGAAAGACGGTGCTCATCATGGAGCTGATTAACAACGTCGCCAAGGCGCACGGAGGTTTCTCTGTGTTTGCTGGTGTCGGAGAGCGCACTCGCGAGGGTAACGATCTCTACCACGAGATGATCGAGGGAGGCGTTATCAAGAC
>JAPOLW010000600.1 GCA_029976905.1 bacterium
GGCGACTTCCTTCAAGCATTGCTTGTAGAGAACGTGGCGGTCGGCCATGTCGATGGCGCGCGCGTGGCGCACGTTGAGTTCGTGCTGGCCGAGTCCCCATTCTCCCTTCGAGCTTTCCACCGGCACGCCGGAGCGACCGAGGTGGCGACGCACCAACGCGTTCAGCTTCTCGACCCGCGATCCCTGCAGGATGTGGTAGTCCTCGAGGTACCAACCGGCTGGCCGGAGGTTCGCGTAGCCCGCAGCGGCCGCGTCGCGGTAGGAGTCTTCGAAGATGTAGTACTCGAGCTCGGAGGCCGCCTCGACGTCGAAGCCCAGAGCGGCGGCCGCCTCGACCTGCCCCCGCAGAAGCGATCGCGGCGCGAACGGCACCCGCGTATGGTCGGCGTCCGAGTGGACGTCGCAGAGGACCACGGCCGTCTTCTCGAGCCAATCCGCACAGCGCAGGGTGGAGAGATCGGGAACGAGGTGGAAATCACCGTAGCCCTTTTCCCAGTTGGCATATTGAAAGCCAGGGACCGGCTCCATCTCCATGTCCACGGTCAGCAGATAGTCGCAGCCATGCGTCCCCTCGCGTGCCACCGACTCCAGGAAGAAGCGCGCGTCCAGTCGCTTCCCCAGCAGACGGCCATAGAGGTCGGTGAAACCAACGACGACGGTATCGATCTCGTCGGCGTCGACCCGCGCAGCCAGGGTTTCCAGATTCATGTGGCCATCCATTGTCGGCATCCTCGTTCTCCGTCTTCGGCAGGGGGCTCAGGCCGGTCCACGCTCGGTCGTGACGAGTTCCGAGAGGCGATCCCACGCAGCCAGGTAGGCCGAAAGATGTTCGCGCCCCGGAGTCGCCTGCTCCGACTCCACCAGGGCCCGGGCCCGGGCGGTCTCCTCGGCGTACTGCCGCCCGGTGAAGTGACCGGCGAAGTGCGCCAACCGCAGCCAGACGAGATAGGTCGTGAGAGCGTCGCACTCGTTGTACTGCACGATCTTGCGCAGATTGCCCTCCAGCCACAGGGAGGCGACTGCATCGCCGTCGATGTCGAGTTTCCCGGGGATGCCAGACTGCACCGCCATTTCGTGCAAGGAGGGCGTTCCCTTGCCGAAGCCACTCCAGACGTCCTTCAGGTCGACGTGGCCGTCACTGTTGCGGTTGAAGTAATCGTAGCCCTCCCAGGGCTTGTTCGGGCGCGCGCAGAATCCGGCGGCGCGGAGGCCCAGAATGACACCGCGCTGGATGAGGATCTTCAGATCGGCATTGAAGGAGTTGTAGCCGACGATCTGGGGCTTCTTGTCACCGATGCCTTCGAGAAAACGTCCGATCACCCGCTGCTCGCGCACCTCGTCCTCGTCCTCGAGGTCACGCGGCAGCGATACCAGCGACAGCGAGACCGTGCCGTCCCTCTGCTCGCGTCGCTCGACCGCCGCGATCGAGACCACCCGACAGACGGCCGTCTTCAGGTAGGGGGTGGGATCGTCCTCGTCGGCGCCGCCCTCGTCCCACATGCGACGCATGACGTCCGCCGGCGGGGTCGTCTCCGGCAGATCATAGAGGATCCTCCCGGCCAGGGGATCGGGGATCCACTCGCAATCGAACGCCCAGACCCGCGATGGCACCGTTTTGATCATGGCTCTTACTTAAGCGACTGACAGCCGCGGTAAAGGGCAGGCTCCCGGAACCCCCGGGACCCGCCCGAGGCTAGCGGGCGGCGTGCCGGGTCTCCTCGTAGCGCCGTCGGTCGATGCGGTAGGAGCCCAACGCGACGATTCCGAATACGCTTCCGATCCCCCCGAGAAGAAAGAGCAGGCCCAACCGGGTGAGCGCCTCCGGATCGACTTCCGACGGCGGCGACTGCAGGGGGAAGCGGATCACGTCGAGTCCGACCCCGGAGAAGAGGTGCCCGATTCCGGACGCGGCCTTGCCCGAGAACGAGATCGCCGCGAAGAGTACTCCCTGCAGCGAGCGACCGGTCAGGAATCGGTGCTCCTGGGCGACATCGGCCATCATCGAGCCCGCGGTGGTGACGGCGACGCCGCCGGCCGCGGCGGAGAAGAAGGTCATCGCGAAGATCAGAGCGAAGAGGGAGCGTTCGGGGAGGTCGATCACGCCGACGAGGAGGAGCAGCACCGGTAGGTTGATCAGCGTCGTCGAAGCGATCACCGAAACCACCATCGTCGGCTTCTTGTCGAAGCGCGCGTGCAGATACCGTGTCACGAGGATCCCGGGGACGAATCCGAAGATCAGGGGCACGACGAGCAGCGCGATCTTGCCACTGTCGAATCCCCAGAAAAAGACGATCATGTGCGCGGAGAGCGTCTGGTGGGCACCGATCGAAACTCCGAAGAGCGAGAATCCGATGAAGAGGGCCAGAAACGACGGGTTCGACGCCGCCGCCCCCAACTCGGCGCGATACCCCCCGCGCTCGCGCTCGGCCGGCGGTGGCGGCAGGAAGGGAATCCGATCCCGGGTACCGAAGGCCGAGTACAAGACCACCAGCGACATCACGATCCCCGAAAAGAGGGCGATGTGCGGATAGCCGGCCGGGTTCAACATTCCGTTCTCGAGGCCGGGCGTTTCGGGGAGGAAGACGCGGATTCCGATCACGAAGACCGCCCCGGCCCCCAGCAGGGAACAGGCCGTCCGCCACGCCACGACCGAGGTCCGTTCCTGGTAGTCGTCGGTGAGCTCGGCTCCCAGAGCGAGGTGCGGCACATGGTAGAGGGTCATCGCGGAGCGCACGGCGATCGCCCACGTCGTGAGCC
>JAPOLW010000601.1 GCA_029976905.1 bacterium
CCTCGACGTCCTTCTCGGTGTCCACCGCCATGGTGGGGAAGAGATCCTCGCCGCGAAAGAGCGCCCATCGCTCGGTGATCGCGGCGTCCTGTCCTGGGCCGTTGCGGTCGTGGGGCACGCGGACGTCGTAGCTCAGCTTGCCGCCGCTTCCGGGGACCGGCCACACCAGGCGCCCCTTGTGCATCTCGATCTCGCCGTCGCCCGTGAATTCCAGATGACGCAGAGGGTCGATGCGGATTCGCAGCGCGCGTGGAAGCCCCGCCCCCTCGATCGAGATGGTCACCCGCGCGAGGTCCTCCCCCGGCAGAAGGAGAACGTCGTAGCGCACGACCGGCCCCGGGAGGGGTGGCGCCGCGATGCTCGGGGTGTGGAGCGATGGGGCGAGCGCGGCCGCGACGAGGCGGGGAACGATCGACACGGAGGATTGTGTCTACTCTCCGTGCTCGAAATCCGCCACCGCTCCCGGATCGGTCCCGGCGCGGGGTGTCGTGGGGAGGGTCGCGTCGCGATTTCCCACGTGGAAGGCCGCGAAGCCCGGCAAGACGACCTGGGGGAGCGCCATGCCGAGCACGCGCCCGGCCGCGGGTGCCCGGAGGTCGGCCCGCTGCTCGCCCAGGGGGTCGAAGATGGTCGCGAGCACCGTGCCGCGCTCGACCGCGGCGCCCAATTCGACGGCGGGAACGAAAATGCCGCCGTGATTGACCCGTACCCACTGGGCATCGAAGAAGAGTTCCGGCGCGTCGGGCCGGTTGTTTCTCGCCGCGTCCGGCCGCATGCCGAGGTGATCGAGAAGACGAAGCACGGCTCGCTCCGCCTCCTCGATTGCCGCCTCCTGCAGGCGTAGGGACTCTCCACTTTCGTAGAGCACCGCCGGGATCGTTCTGCGCGTGGCTTCGCGCCGCAGGGTGCCGTCGAGGCCGGGTTGGTGGAGGGCCACCGCCGCCCCGAGTCCGACCGCGAGAGCGCGCACCGTCGGTGTGGTGAAGTCGCCACGGACCTGGGCGAGGCTGCTGCGGTGGAAGGACCCGCTGTGGAAGTCGACGAGGGCATCGCAGTGTCGCACGACGCCGTCGAAGATCGCATGGGCGATGCGTGCGGCTGCGCTGCCGCGCGGCGACCCCGGGAAATGTCGGTTCAGGTCCCGACGGTCGGGGAGGAAGCGGCTGCGGCTGCGGAAGCCGTGGACGTTCACGATCGGCAAGCCGACGAGATTCCCGGCGAGTTCGTCCGCGGAGATCCGGGCAAGCAAACGCCGCACGGTCTCGGTCCCGTTCAATTCGTCTCCGTGGATGCCCGCGGTCAGGCAGAGGGTTGGACCCGGGGTTCGGCCGTGCAGGACGACGGCCGTGGTTTCGATGTCCGAACCGACGAAGGACTGGCCGGCCCGGAGTCGGATACGTTCCTTACTGCCGGGCTGCACACGGACGCCGGCGATCTCCAGGGGGCGTGCGTTCGGTCCGATCGGGGTCTGCCGTGTGGAGAGGTCCACCGCGTCGCGCCCCAGAACGTTCGTGACCACGCGTGCGGCCGCGGCCGGTGTCGTGGCAACCGCGAGGGAATCGCGCGAACCCGCTCCTTCGCCAGACGATGTACTTCCGTTCGCGAGTCTCGGGCCCGCGTCGGCGAACGAAGGTGCCATCCATGATGCGAGGACCAGCACCAGGGCCGCCGCCGCCGGGCGTCGTGCGACGCCCCTCATGGACGCAGGATACCAGCGTGGTGGGCTCGCATTGAATGCAGGACTTTACATGGCGAGCGCCTGTCATAGGGTCGCGCACATGGAACCCGCTGGCGATCTTCTCCGAGAGGTGCCGATCTTCGGTGCGCTTTCCCCGAAACGATTCGCTTTTTGTGCGAACGGGCCGAGTCGGCCGGGGTCGGTTCGGGAGAAGTCTTTTTTTCGGGAGGGAGACGCGGGAGATGCCGTCTTCGTCCTCGAGGAAGGGACCGTCGAGGTCCTGAAGTCGCGTCGCGGCATCGCGGTCGTCCGGGCGGCACTCGAGCGGGGCGCCTGCTTTGGCGACATGGTGCTCGTCGCGATCTCGAGCAATTCACGTTGCTCCAGATGAATCTGGGTCGTGAGATCGCCCGCCGGCTCGAGGCAACCAGTGCCCTTCTCGTGGAGCACGTCCTCGTCGAAGAAGAGGGCGAGCAGCGGCCCACGGCCGGCCGGTTGGCGACGGCGTTGAAGTAGTCGGCCGTCGCCCGGCCGGGACGCCGTCGGTTCGGTGGGGGCGCGGTCCAGAACCCGGCGGCTTGCGGCCCCTGCCGGGCGGGGCGTACACGTGGGACATGAGCCGACCACTGGAGGGAGTTCGCGTCGTTGATTGGACGATCTGGCAACAGGGCCCCGTCGCCTCGATGGTACTGGCGGATCTGGGCGCCGACGTCATCAAGATCGAGGAGCGGGTCGGTGGCGACCCCGGCCGGGGTGTCCTGCGTGCCTCGGGCATCGATCTGAGCCAGATGCCCAATTTCTATTTCGAGGCCCACAACCGCGGGAAGCGCAGCATCGCCCTGGATCTCAAGAAGCCCCAGGCGCGTGAGATCGTCCTCGCGCTGGCCGACCGGGCCGATGTCTTCGTGCAGAACTTTCGCCCGGGGGCGGCGGAGCGTCTGGGGCTGGATGCGGCAACCGTTCGCGGGCGTAATCCACGGCTCGTCTATGCCAGTGGCAGTGGCTTTGGTCGCAAGGGACCCGAAGCCGAACGCAAGTGCATGGACTATCTCGGCCTCGCCCGTTCCGGGATC
>JAPOLW010000602.1 GCA_029976905.1 bacterium
CAGAGCAATGTGGTCATCGTTTACGGAGACGGGTCCTTTGGGCTCAACGGATTCGAATTCGAGGCGATGGCCCGGCAGAAGATCAACGTCGTAGGCGTCATCGGCAACGATGCGGCCTGGCAGCAGATTCGCCGTGGGCAGGTCCAGATCTACGGTCCGGATCGGGCGATTGCCTGCTCCCTGGATCACACGCGATATGACAAGGTGGGGGAGGCTCTGGGCTGTCACGGCGAGTACGTGGAGCGGCCCGAGCAGGTGCGACCGGCCCTCGAGCGCGCTCTTTCCGCGGGACGGCCCGCGATCGTGAACATCAAGATCGGCAGCAGTGACTTCCGAAAGGACGCAATTTCGGTCTGAATCATGGCGGACCTGACGGCTGGCATCATCGTCATCGGAAACGAGATTCTCTCGGGCAAGGTGACCGACTCGAACTCTCCCTTCATGGCGCAAAAGCTTCGCGAACACGGGGTCGAGTTGCGTCGGGTCGTGACGATCCCGGACGAGATCGATCTGATCGCCCGCGAGGCTCGAGAATTCCACGAGCAATTCGATCACGTCTTCACCTCGGGCGGGGTTGGTCCGACGCATGACGACGTGACCATCGAGGGGATCGCCCGCGGGCTTGGGCGGCGGGTCATCCGCCATCCTCGGCTCGAAGAGGGCATACGCGGCTTCGTGAAGGGAGAGGTCAACGAGGCGCAGCTCAAGATGGCCGAGGTGCCCGAGGGGGCCGTTCTGGTCGAGGACGGCAATCTGGGTTTCCCGACGATTCTGATCGAGAACATCTTCGTGCTGCCGGGCATTCCGGAGATTCTGCGCCGGAAGTTCGACGCTCTGGGGCCCCGCTTTGCATCGGAGCCCTATCACCTGAAGGTGATCTACACGCGGTGGAACGAGAGCGCGATCGCCGCGATGTTGAATCAGACGATGCTCGAGTTTCCGGAGCTTCTCCTCGGAAGCTATCCGAAAATCGACAACCCGGACTATCGCGTCAAATTGACGATCGAGTCCAAGGACGAAGGGTACGCGCAGCGTGCGTTCAAGCGCCTGCTCGGACTTCTGACCGAAGAGGCAATCGTTCGCACCGAGTGAGCGGTGGGGAGCCGCACCGCGGTGTCCGGAAGAGGTAGATGGGGAGGTGAGAGATGGGTCGAGGTCGCGGAAGCGCCGGTGGGCGTAGGTCTGGTGTGGTAGCGTTGTTCCTTGCGTTGGTTCTCGTTGCGGTGCCTGCGCACGCCGAATTGAAGGCGGGGGCGAGTGCGGATGAGGGTTCGTTCTGGTCGGACGTCGGATTGGGGGCCGGGGCAGGGGTCGTCAACATCCTCTATGTGCCCGTGAAGCTCGTCTACTCCGCCTTCGGTGGTGTCGTCGGAGGGCTGGCCTATCTGGTGACCCTGGGGAGCACCGAGACCTCCAATGCCATCTGGGAGCCCACCATGGGCGGCACGTACGTGCTCACCCCGCAGATGCTGGCCGGCAAGGAACCGCTGCATTTCAATGGGCAGCCCCCCATGCCGCCTGCTCCGGAGCCCGGTTACCGCGAGTACGATTCGCGCTGGGATCAGCAGTAGCGCAATCGCACGGACGGCTGCGGTAGACGGGTGACGAGGCGGCGTGGCCGAACGGCCTGGCAGTTCGTGGGAGCCGTGAGTCAGGGCGGCACGCCCCCGGTGTTTGGTCTGCCGGAGATCGCCTTCGCCGGGAGATCGAATGTGGGCAAGTCGAGTCTCATCAACCAGATCACCCATACGCGAGGCCTGGCGAGAACGAGCAATACACCGGGACGCACCCAGCAGATCAACTTCTTCGGAGGTGCCGAGGATCTCGTTCTCGTGGACCTTCCCGGTTACGGCTGGGCGCGCGCCCCAGCCGCCGTACGGGACGGCTGGCGGCCCCTGGTGGAAGGTTACCTGACGGCGCGGGAGACCCTGCGCGGGGTCGTCGTCATCGTGGACGGGCGCCGCGGGCTGGGAGACGCCGACCGGCAGCTCCTTTCGTTTCTCGCTGGCCACGATCTGCCGGCCATTCTCGTCCTGAGCAAGGTGGACAAGCTCAAGCAGGGGGAGCGGGTGAGAAGTCTGCGAGCGGCTCGAAGCGAATACGACGACGTGGTGCCCTTCTCCTCGATGACCGGGGAGGGGGAGCGGGAACTCTGGCGTCGGTTGGCGGATCTCGCGGACCTGCGCTAGCGTCCCAGCGATGCCGAAGTCGTCAGGGGCGCCGGCGCGGCGGAGCAGAAGTCGGGCGCGTCCGGAGCTCGCCATCGGCGTCTTCGACTCCGGGGTGGGCGGGCTTACGGTCCTCCATGCGCTTTCCCGGCGGGCTCCGCGCGAGCATCTCATCTACCTCGGTGACACGGCGCGCGTCCCCTACGGCCCGAAGTCGAGCGAGACGATCACTGGATACGCCATCGAGACGGCCGATTTCTTCGTCGATCGAGGAGTCAAGCTGATGGTCGTCGCATGCAATACGACGTCCGCTCTGGCCCTCGATCTCCTGCGGCAGCGCTACCCCATCGAGGTGATCGGCGTCATCGAACCCGGCGCGCGGGCTGCTCTGGCGGCCACCCGGAACCACCGGATTGGCGTGATTGGAACCGAAGCGACCGTGGCCAGTGGTGCCTATGCCCAGCATCTACGCGCGTTGGCACCCGACGTCGAGATCTTCACGCGTGCTTGCCCTCTTTTCGTTCCCCTCGCGGAGGAGGGATGGACGAACAACGACGTGGCGCGCCGCACGG
>JAPOLW010000603.1 GCA_029976905.1 bacterium
CGGGCTGGGTCGACATCCACACCCACTACGATGGCCAGGCGACGTGGGACCCGCTGCTGGCACCGTCGAGTTGGCACGGTGTCACCACGGTCGTCATGGGAAATTGCGGCGTCGGCTTCGCGCCAGTGCGCCCGGGCCAGGAAGAGTTCCTGATCGGCCTCATGGAAGGGGTCGAGGACATCCCCGGCACGGCGCTGCACGAGGGCATCGAATGGCAGTGGGAGTCGTTTCCCGAATACCTCGATGCTCTCGAGACGACGGCCCGTGCCGTCGACGTCGGGACGCAGGTCCCGCATGGGTCGGTTCGCGCGTACGTCATGGGCGAGCGCGGCGCGAAGAACGAGCCCGCCACCGACGAAGACATCGCGGCGATGGGCGCGATCGTGCGAGAGGCGGTCACCGCCGGCGCGCTCGGCTTCTCGATGTCCCGAACGCTCGTGCACCGCGCCGTCGACGGCGAAGTCGTTCCCGGCACGCACGCCACCGAGGACGAGATCTTCGGCATCTGTCGCCACCTGGGCACGCTTGGCCGCGGTATCGTCGAACTCGCTCCGGCCGGCGTCCAGGGCGAGGACATGTCCGCCCCCGAGAAGGAGATCGAGTGGATGGCGCGCTTGTCGGCGGAGATCCGCCGGCCCGTCTCCTTCGCGCTGGTCCAGCACGACGTTGCTCCCGACCACTGGCGGGATCTTCTTCGTCTGTGCGACGAGGCGGCCACCCACGGCGCCGACCTGCGACCGCAGGTCGGTTCGCGCCCGACGACGCTCCTGATCGGCCACCCGACCTTCCATCCCCTGAGCTTCCGGCCGACCTTCGGCACGCTCGGACTCCTTCCCTTCGAGGAGCGCATCGCGCGCCTGCACGATCCCGAGATCCGCCGCAAGATCCTCTCGGAGACCTCGGTCTACCCCATCGCGCAGCTCGAAGTCGTGATGGACATGATCGAAAACGGCCTCGACAAGGTCTTCCGACTCGGCGATCCACCCTGCTACGAGCCTCCTCCCGAGGACAGCCTTGCCGCGACCGCCGCGCGCGAAGGGCGCGACCCCTACGATCTGCTCTACGACTGGCTCCTCGAATTCGACGGCCGCCAACTCCTGATGCTGACCCTGCTGGGCTACTCGAACTACGACCTCGAGCCCACGCGTGCGATGCTCGAACATCCCCGAACCGCCTTCGGGCTGGGCGACGGCGGCGCGCACTGCGGCGCGATCTGCGACGCGAGCATGCCGACCTCACTGCTCGCGCACTGGGCCCGGGCGCGGACCCGCGGACCGAAGCTGTCGATCGAACAGGTCGTGAAGAAGATGACGCACGACACCGCATCTCTCTACGGCCTCTCCGATCGCGGCCTGCTCACGCTGGGTAGAAAGGCGGACCTCAACGTGATCGATTTCGACCGCCTGTCGCTGGCCCTACCGGAGGTCGCCCACGACCTGCCCGCGGGCGCGAGCCGGCTCGTGCAACGCGCCCATGGATACGAGGCGACGATCGTCGCGGGCGAAGTGACCTTCCGGGATGGCGAACACACCGGCGCCCTGCCCGGTCGACTCGTTCGGGGGCGCTAGGGCCGTGGCGGCAGGGGGGGGCAGCAAGGCCATCCTGGCGGCTTTTTTCGCGAATCTGGGGATCGCGGTCGCGAAGTTCGTCGGCTTCGTCTTCACGGGATCGTCTTCGATGCTCGCGGAGTCGATCCACTCGCTGGCAGATACCGGCAACCAGGCCCTCCTGATGCTCGGTCAGCGGCTCGCGAAGAGGGACGCCACCGAGCAACACCCCTTCGGCTACGGGCGTGAACGCTTCTTCTGGTCTTTCATCGTCGCGCTGGTCCTCTTCACACTCGGATCGGTGTTCTCGATCGTCGAAGGGATCGAGAAGATCCGTCATCCGCACCCCCTCTCGGATCTGAGTTGGGCCATCGGGATCCTCCTTGGAGGCATCCTCCTCGAAGGGTGGTCCTTCCGGACGGCCATCGTCGAGGCGAATCGGGTCCGCGGGCGGGCCACCTGGTCGGAGTTCATCCGTCACAGTCGCTCCCCGGAACTTCCCGTCGTGATCCTCGAGGACGCGGGTGCCCTGATCGGCCTCGTCCTCGCCCTCGTCGCCGTGAGTCTGGCCGCCTGGACGGGCCAACCCGTTTGGGACGGCATCGGCACGCTGCTCATCGGCCTTTTGCTCGGCGTCATTGCCATCGTCCTGGCCTACGAGATGAAAAGCCTGTTGATCGGCGAGTCGGCCACCGAGGAGAACCGCGCGAAGATCCGGGCGACGATGTCATCGGCCCCACACGTCGTCCGCCTCATCCACTTCCGCACCCAGCACATCGGCCCCGAGGAACTCCTGGTCGGGGCCAAGGTCGAGTTCGAACGTGGCATGAGCACGGTCCAGATCGCCAGCGCCGTCGATGGGCTGGAGGACGCCGTGCGCGCCGCGGTTCCCATCGTCGGTCCGATGTACATCGAACCCGATCTCCACCGCCAGGACGCGTGAGCGGCCGCGGGCGCCCGCGCGTGGTTCGACCAGGGGCGTCTAGAGATCCACGACCCGATGCTCGCGACGGGCCCGCTCGGCCGCGAAGACCATGCGGTGGGATTCGAGCGTCTCGTCCGGCCCCGACAGGAGAAGGTCGGCACGGCCCCCGGCCACCGCGGAGACGAACGCATCCATCAGGGCCACGTCGCCTCCCCCATGCGCGCCCACCTGCATCGGGTCCGCGGTGCCCGTCGCGATCTCCT
>JAPOLW010000604.1 GCA_029976905.1 bacterium
AAGGGGTGGACGACCCCCGGGACGTGGATCGCACCCGCGAGCGATTGTATCTCCGCGGTGGCGATGCGGACGCGCAGAGCAGGCGCCGCGGTCGACGGATCGGTCATGGAGGCATTCTTGGAAGCGGTTGCACTGGCGGGTCCGTCGCCGTCGCACCCGAGGAGCGCGAGCGCGAGTGCGAGCAAGACGCGCCGCCCCGGTTTGGATGGGCGTGGCCTCAAGATTCGTTCTCCATGGCGCCTTGCGGCGCGAGGGCGACATCTCCAAGAGCGAGCAGTGCGATCTCGAGTTGTTCGACCAACGCCGACGGGTCGAAGGAGTCGGGATTGCGGATCGCTTCGAAGGTCGCGCCATTGCCGAGGATCTGCGCGAAGCGGGTCCCCTCGGCCGCGATGCTGCGGGCAGCGGCCGGGTCGACTGGTCGGAAGACCTCGTAGAGGGCCTCTTCGAGAAGCTCTTCGAGGTGCGCTCGGAAGCGGTCGCTGGCCGAACGCCAAACCTCGTCGCTCGCCCCCTGTTCGAGCGTGATGATCATTTCGAGACGCTGGAACTCCCGGGGTTGCTCCATGAAGACGACGGCGGCGCGCTGCAGGGTGCGCCGAAGGCGTTCCCGGGCCGTCCCGGGTTCGTCGTAGGCAGCACGGACCTCGGCCGTCATACGGTCGGCGCCCCGCTCCATGACGGCGCGCAGGAGACCCTGCTTGTTCTCGAAGTGCCAGTAGACCGAACTCGCCGGGAGTCCCGACTCCCGGCAGATCGCCGAGATGCTGGCCCCCGCGTAGCCATGCGACGCCATGAGACTTTCGGCGGCGTCGAGGATCTTTTCGCGGGAGCGGGCGCCCTGTTCGCGGACCCGGGTGGTCGGCGCGGGGGGCTTCTGGGAGGCCAGCGTCATTCTGTAAGGATCGTTCCAGACACCAGGGGTCTTTGCAACTCGGCCCTGTCTCCCATCGATCCGGGCCTCGACCGGAGGCCCGCGCGGTGGCAAATACAGGGGTATGACGCGCCGCAATGCCTTCGTGACCGACGAAATCCAGGCCATCTACGACCAGACGCTCGACTTCGTCGCGGCCGAGGTCGCCCCTCATGGTGACGCCTGGGAGGACGAGGGCAAGGTTCCGCGTGACGTCCTGCGTCGCATGGGCGCTCTGGGGATGCTGGGTCTGCGGGTCCCCGAGGAAATGGGCGGGGTCGGCCTGGGTCCGATCGCATCGGCCGCGTTTTCCGAGGCACTGGGAAGCTCGACCTACGCCGGCTTCGACGTCACCGTCCTGGTCCATACCGACATGGCCGGACCCCATCTGGTCCATTCGGGATCTGCCGCGCAGCAGGAGCGCTGGATGCCCGGGATTCTCTCGGGCGAGACGATTCTCTCGATCGCGGTCAGCGAGCCCGACGCCGGCTCGGATGTGGCCGGCATCCGCACCCACGCCCGGCGCGAAGGCGATGGCTGGGTCCTGAGCGGGCGCAAGACCTTCATCACCAATGGGGTCTATGGAGATCTGACGATTCTCGCGGCGCGCACCGATGCCGACAACAAATACGGCATTTCGATGTTTCTCGTGCCGCGCGGGACGCCCGGATTCGAGGTGGCGCGCAAACTCGACAAGCACGGCTGGCGTTGTTCGGACACGGCGGAACTCGTTCTGGAGGACGTCTTCCTGACCGACGACCATCTGCTCGGGACGGTGCACCGCGGTTTCTACGAGACCATGAAGAATTTCCAGAACGAGCGCATGGTTCTGGTCGGCATGGGCGTCGGTGCCGCGCAGCGCGCTCTCGACATGACGCTGCGCTATACCCAGGACCGTCCGGCCTTCGGTGGGCACCTTTTCGACCTCGGTGCGATCCGCCAACGCCTCGCCATGAATCAGGCAAAGCTCGACGGCGTGCGGGCGTCGATGTACCACGCCGCGTGGCTCGGCGAGCAGGGCCGTGACAACGTGAAGGAAATGTCGGGCGTGAAGGCCTGGGGCGCCGAGGTCGTGAACCGGATCATGTACGATTGCACGCAATTCCACGGCGGGATGGGGTTCATGCGGGAGTCGGCGATCGAGCGCATGTATCGCGACGCGCGTGTTCTCACGATCGGTGGTGGTGCGACCGAGGTGATGCTCGAAGAGGTCGCCAAGCGTTCGATGATGGCGTCCTGAAGGCGTCCGCCGACGCGGGCGAACGGGAGGGTTCATGGGGGAGAAGACGTCCGCGCCGCGACCCGTCGGCGGAATGTGGTTCGAGGATCTGGAACCGGGCGTCGTCGTCTCGCACGCGATCCGCCGCACGCTGACCGAGGCCGACAACGTTCTGTTCACGACGCTCACGATGAACCCGGCCTGGCTTCATCTGGACTTCGACTACGCGCAGAACGAGACCGAGTTCGGTCGGCCGCTGGTGAATTCCATGCTCACGCTCGCGACGGTGATCGGCATCAGCGTCCACGAAACGACGCTCGGAACCACGGTCGCCAACCTCGGCTTTCGCGAGATTGTCTTTCCGGCACCGCTCTTCCACGGCGATACGATCCGGGTCGAGAGCGAGGTCCTGGAGGCCCGGCCCTCGCGCTCGCGGCCGCAGCAGGGCATCGTCACCTTCGAGCACCGGGCTTTCGAGCAGAACGATCGACTCGTCTGCCGCGCGGTGCGCGACGCCCTGATGCACTGTCGCCCGAGCGACGACTGAGTCCGGGCGGGCACCGAATCCGATGGATCCGGTCAGTCAGGGAGCGCTTG
>JAPOLW010000605.1 GCA_029976905.1 bacterium
GCCACGGGCAGACGTGCAAGGACGCGCACGGCCCCTTCTTCCCGGGCCCGCGCAAGAAGTGGTGACGCCTCCTGGGCATACGCCGGGGGCCAGGAACCCACCACGATGCCGACCGAGGCCACCACAAGGATCAAGCATGGTCGCATCGCCAATTTTCACCCTCTACCCGCCGGGCTGGTGCCATTGTCAGGCCATCCAGCAAAGCGCGCAAGCGTCGAACGAATCAGGGTCGGGGCGTCCGGGACGGGACTATGGTAAGCCCCGCTTCCGATGTCTTTCCAACTGGTCGACCGGATCCACTCGCTCACGCCAGGAGTTCGTGCCACCGGCGAACTCCGCATTCCGTCGTACCCCTGTGATTTTCCGCTGGCCCTGGTCGTCGAGGCGATCGGTCAACTTGCTGGCTATGTGGCGATGGAGCGCCACGATTTCACCCTGCGTCCCGTCGCGGCGCTCGCCGGCGAGGTCCTTGCCACCGGGGAAATGCGCCCGGGCGATCTGCTCAATCTCGAAATCGAGGTCCGCGCGCTGCGCGCAAACGCCATGCGCTACGGCGGCCGCGCCCACGTCGCCGGAGGGGCCGCGGTCGAGCTCAATCGCTGCACCGGGGCCCTCCTCCCGATGGAGACCTTCGACGACCCGGCACGCGTCCGCGCCCAGCTCTGCGCGCTGCGCGAAGCCGGAGCTCCCACGCGCGCTTTTCCAGAGCGGGCCGAATTCGCCTCCCAGATCGACCTCCTTGCCGACGACGACCCTCAGTGCCTCCGGGCAACCCTGAAGACCCCGCTCGACGCCCCCTTCTACGCCGACCACTTCCCGGAGCGTGCGGTCTATCCGGCCACCCTGCTTCTCGATTCCAAGATCGAGGTCGCACGGCAGCTCGTCTCCCGATGCGAGCCCGCGCGGGACCGGGACTGGGCCATCCGGGCCGTGCGCAACGTGAAGGTCCGCTCGTTCACGCCCCCCGGTGGCCAGATCGACCTCGTCGTTCATCGATCCCCGGAAAAAGACGAGGACGGCGCCCGCGCGATCCGCATGGAGGCCTCGAGCGAGGGCGAGATCGTCTCGACTGCCTTCGTCTGGCTCGAGCCGCGTCCGCACCGCTGATCCGCACCGCCGCGAACGGATCTCGGCCCCGCGGAACGCGCCCGGGCGCAGCCTCCATGCCAAAGGGGGACCGCCGCGCCCTTCGAAGCCGTGCGCGGCGCTCTTGGAGGGTATCTGCGCGCCTTTCGAGACTGCCCGCGGCGCCGTGCCCCTCAGAGAGGACGCCGATCCTCGTAGAAGCCGTCTCCGCACCCCCCCGATTCCCATTGGGCGTGCACGACGCCGAACGTGGTCCGCACCCAATCGGACGGGCCGACCGGCCGCAGCAGCGATGTCTGGGTCCGCAGGCGCAGATGGAGGGGCTCGCTGTCCTCCAGGTGCACGACGAAGCGTCCTCCCCCCTTCTCGGCGATGCGACCCGGGTGACGTGTCTCGCGCCATCCTTGCGGCCCCAGTCGGGAAAGGGTGCACTCACCGGCTCCGCCGAGGTCGAGGCGAAGCGCCGACGCTCGATCCGACGAGACGAGAATCCGGGTGCCGAAGCGTCCCGCCGTCCCCCCCTCGGTCCGTCGCACGTTACGGAAAGCGCCTGCATCGATCTCCCAACGCTCGGACCCGAGCTCGAAGCTGCCGTGGACGTGCCCGAAGCCCCCACTGCTCTCCTCGAAGCGAAGACGCAGGGTGGCTTCGCGCAGGACCGCGTCGGCCTGGCGTTGCTCGAAGCGGAAGTACTCGGCTGCGTCCCGCGACTCGAGCAGATGCCCGTCGAAGCGGACATCGAAACCAGCCGGAGTCGGTTCGAACCAGAGATCGGGCACCCCGAGGCCGTGGCCGACGCGACCATGACCGGTGAAGATACCCATCCGCTGGCCTCCCGGAAAAACCTGAAGACGGGCGCCGATCTCCTTGTGGGAAAGCGGCATGGCCCCGACCACGAGTCCGAGACCCTCGGGGCCACATTGCGGATCGAACGCCTGCAGCGACGCTCCTTGCGGCACGTCACCCGCCGTCCCGGCCTGCCCGGGCGGGACGGATCGGGCGCCTGCCCCGGGGCCGTCGGCGGCTCCGTCGACCAACGACGTTGCCGCCGCCAGGAGGCCTTCCCGCAGTCCGCCCGGCCATCGAAGCGGCACGCCGAGTTCCAGTTGAACCGCGTCCACCCGGTCCTCGAAGACCCACCGGCGTATCGGTTCGGAGAGCTGGCGCCCATCGTCGCGGCGGCGGAACAAGCGCATGACGTTGTTGCGGTGCGCCGCCGGCCATCGCTCTCCGTAGGTCGCGAGGACCCCGTGGCCAGCGAGGCGCCGACGAAAAGCCTCGAGTTCCGAGGAGACGAAATTCGGATTGGCCGTCAGAACGTCGGCCCGGGCCGCCGCCTCGGTGGCGGCGCCGAGAGTCGCGCCGATCCCGAGATCGCACCGGGCTTGCCCAACGTGCCAACCGTGCACGAAGAGGACCAGCGCACGCGCATGACGCTCGAGGATTTCCCGAAGTCGCTGCTCGATCGTCGCA
Organism: bacterium; assembly: GCA_029976905.1. GTDB lineage: Bacteria > Desulfobacterota > Binatia > UBA12015 > UBA12015 > VGTG01. The sequence goes on from JAPOLW010000605.1 coordinate 2,560, forward strand.
AAGAACCACGGCGCGCGGGCCTGAACGTCCCCGACCCGATTGAGATCGAGTTCGTTGCGGTCGCATGCGGTGTTGATGACGCGGGCGCCCGCGAGCCGCTCCGCCAGCTCCCGGGCCAGCCCGGCCGTGTGGAGGTCGTTGGCGCGCCGGCC
>JAPOLW010000606.1 GCA_029976905.1 bacterium
ACGGCGTCGCGCATGCCGCCGATACCTTTCATGCCATCTGGCACCTGGATGAGATCAGGCGCGATTTCGTCGACGCCATACCGGCCGCGCAACTCCCCACCGGCGGCCGTGCCGAGCACGTGGGCGGCAAGCTCACCGCGGGGGTAGCGCCGCCGCGGCTCGACGATGCTCCCCACGCCAGCCAACTGCAGTCCTTCGACGGCGTGCGCCTGCTCGCGGGTCACATGACGTTTGATCCAGACGAAGCCGCGGTCCTTGTTCACGCGGCGCTCGAGAACGGGGACCTCGACGTCGAGAATCTGGGCGAGTTGGGGCAGAACGTCCGCAGGGATCACATGGTAGCGCGGGCTCGCGTAGATCGATGGTGCACCCACGGTATGCGCGAGCGTCCGTCGAGCCCGATCGAGGATCGCACCCCGGCCAGCCGCCATGCGCAGCGTCTTGCTGTGCTGCCGTTGCGCCTTGGCGAGCAGGTCACTGCGCTGCACGACGGTGAGGTGCGCGAGGCGCACGCCGAGGCCCGCGAAGATCGCGATGATCACGCCCGCAAGCAGCAGAACGCGACCGTTCGGACTCCGGTCGGTCACCGGTACGCTCACGGACGCTCCTCCCCCGGCTCCTCCCCCCGAACGCCCGTCGCGCCCGTCCCCCGGGGCCACTCGCGGGCGGCGCGGCCGGCGTCCGCGAGCAGGGGGCGCCTCAGATCGACCACCTGCCCGGTCCCCGGAAGGCCCAGCCCGAGACGACGCGCCGCCTCGCGCTCGAGGTTCTCGGTATGCAGGAAGCCTTCGAGTTCGTCGGCGAGTTCCTGACGCTGGAGATCGAGGCGCTGCCGGAGTTCGATCGCCCGTGAACGCTGGTATCCGAGTTCCACCGTCCGCAAGCCGGTCCAGACATGGAAGCCCGCGGCCAGCGCCGCGGCAACTCCGCCGACGAGGGCCACCCGGACGTTGGCGCGCACCCCCGACACCCGGGCGTGATTTCGCCGAACCGGCGCCCGGCGCTTGCGTCCACCCTCTCGACTCGCCGCCTTCTTGCGCGTGCCCGACGAAGAGCGGGTCTGCCGCTTGCGACGCGAGGCCGTCTTCGCTGGCGAAGTGGCAGCCGCGGTCATGTGTCGCCACCCTCCTGCCCTTCTCCGACCCACTCGATTGCCCGCAATCGCGCGCTCCGCGCCCGCGGATTGCGCGCGATCTCCTCCTCGCCGGGCGTGATCACACGTCGCGTGAGTGCGCGCGCGCGCGCACGACCACCGCAGCGGCAGACCGGCAGTTCGGGCGGGCAGACACACGACCGCGCCCAGACGGAGAAAGCCCGCTTGACCCGGCGGTCTTCGAGCGAGTGGTAGGCGAGGACGGCGACCCGCCCCTGTGGTGCGAGACGGCGCGGCAGCGCCTCCAGCAATTGGTCGAGCTCGTCCAACTCCGCATTCACCGCGATGCGCAGCGCCTGGAACGTCAGGGTCGCCGGATCATGTCGCCGCCCACCCCGGGGGCCGGTCGCGCGGTGTACCAGGGCGCGCAGGGCCCCGGTGGTCCGGGGCGACTCGTCGGAGCGCTTGATGGCGCGCGCGATGCGCCGCGCCGCCGGCTCCTCGCCGAACTCGCGGAGAAGTCGGCCGAGCTCGTTTTCGTCGAGGCGCTCGATCAACGACGCCGCGTCTTCACCGTGCGTCGGGTCCATCCGCATGTCGAGGGCGGCATCGGCCTGAAAGCTGAAGCCGCGAGAGGCGTCGTCGAGTTGCAGGGAGGAAACCCCAAGATCGGCGAGCAGCGCATCGACGTGCGTCCATCCGGTCCGGTCGAGGACCTCCTCAAATTGGGAAAAGGGTTCGGCCGCGAGGTGGATCCGATGCCCGAAGCGCTCCAATCGGCGCCGAGCCTCGGCCCGGGCGACCGGGTCCCGTTCGAAACCAAGCAGCTCGGCATCCGGAGGCGCCGCTTCGAGCAGCGCCTCCGAGTGCCCTGCCAGCCCCGTCGTGCAATCGACGAGGCGTAGGCCCGGGCGGGGCGTTGGCAGGAGGAGGCGGACCACGTCCGCCCGCAACACCGGCTCGTGTCCGAGCCCAGCCACCTCCCACTCCTCCTCCCGCAGCTCTCCGCCCGGGTCATCTTCGAGAAGATCCCACGCCGGCAAGCCAGCGCGGCCTTCTCCGTTCAAAACTGCCGCATCAAACCCCAAGGTCACCGAGGGCGTCCGGGTTCTCGCGCATCATCTCTTGATACGCTTCGACAATGTCCTCGTAGTTCTGCGCACTGAAGACGCGCAGCTTGTCGCGGACGCCGACGAACTCCACTTCCTCGCCGAGCTTGGCGCGTTCCCGCAAGCCCTGGGGAATCAAGATCCTCCCTTGCCGATCCAGCTGGCAGGTCTGGGCCTGCCCGATGTACACTGTCTCGAAGAATGTTCTCGCCTGTCCAAAGGAGCCGGGATTCTGCTTCAGCCGCCCGAGCAGTTCCTGCCAGCCGCTGCCCGGCCACACATCCAGGCAGGGATTGGGCGGAACGTAGTGGAAGGTCACGACCACCCGGTCCTCCTGGAGCGACTTCAAGACGTCGCGATGCCGGGCCGGAATGGCCACGCGACCCTTGTCGTCGACCGCGTTCTTGAAGCTGCCCTCGAACATGGGAATACCTACTCACTCTTCCCCACTTCTCCCCACCGATGTTCTGTTTCGGTGATGGGCACGGGCCTGTCAAGAACTTCTTTC
>JAPOLW010000607.1 GCA_029976905.1 bacterium
GTCGCGTCCGCCCATGTCACTCGCCGTCGCGTCCGCCCATGTCACTCGCCGTCGCGTCCGCCCATGTCACTCGCCGTGGGGTCCGCCAACGCCACTCGCCGTGGGGTCCGCCAACGCCGGCCCCGGGACCGCTCGGCGTCGGATTCAGGATCCGTCGGGAACCCAATCCCCGTCGGCCTCGTAGTCGTAATCTTCCTCGGGCTCGAGTTCGACGAGTCCCGGTGGCAGACGGCCCTCCCCTTCCTGCGGGGATCCCGTCGCGAATTCGGCCTCCGCAGTCTCCTCGCCTGCGGCTTCGTCCTCGACCGCCGACGAGGCCGGCCAGTCCTCTTCGCGGACCACCGGCGAGTCTTGCGCTGGAGTCGGCTTCGCCGCCTCGCGCAGGGCCTCCGGCACCTCGCCGCTCTTGAGAGCGGCCAGAAGAGCGGCGACCTCACCATCGTCGCCGCGATGTTCGGCCGCACGCAGCCGCGCAATCAGCGCCCGGCGGTCGAGCCGCGCGGAACGCTGGGCGTGACGCGAGAACCACTCCTCGGCCGCGCGCGCCGCGATCTCACCGACGGCACCCTCGTCGAGCCGGCGGCGCACCCTCTCGCCCATCGCGGAAGGGAGGTCGGGCAGGAGTTCGAGTGGTTCGAAGTACTCGTCGTTCTCCCGACGCACGAGCACCCGCTCGACAATGGCCCGCAACACCGGGTCCTCGATCTGCGAGGCACCGCCCTCCTGGCGGAAGCGCTCGGCCACACCGGCGTCACAGACGACGAGTTCGACCATTTCGGCATCCGAAGAAAAACGCACCCGCCCCGGCCGCGCGGGGGTCCGCGTCGGGCGCGACGTCGGCTCGGCGCCGGTCCGGGCAAAGCGTCGCTGCGACGCATGCGCCCGCCGAGCGGCGGAGAGCAGGGCTCCGTCCGAAACACCGAGCCGCCCGGCGGCACCGCGCACGATCTTGTCGCGCACGATGGGATCCTTCACGCGCGCCAGTACCGAGGCGATGGTGCTCGCTGCGCGCGCCGTCTCCCCGACGCCTGCATCCTCGCCCACCAGATCGTCGAGAAAGAAGTCGATCAGCGATTGCCCATTCGCGATCAATTCCTCGAACGCCTCGACTCCGCCCTTCTGGACCAGGCTGTCGGGGTCCTCACCACCGGGAAGAAAGACCGCCTTCGGCCACAGATCGACCTCGTCGACGCAAAGGGGGAAGGCGCGCAGCGCCGCGCGACGACCGGCGTCGTCTCCGTCGAAACAGACCACGATCTCCGCCGCGAAGCGGCGCGCCAGGCGAAGTTGATCGGCGGTCAGTGCCGTTCCAAGCACGGCGACCGCATGGTGCAGGCCCGCCTGCGCGAGCGCGATGGCGTCCATATACCCCTCGACGAGCAACAACTGATCGCGGCGGCGCGCTTCGTCGCGCGCAAGCGCCATTCCGTAGAGGTGGTGTCCCTTGCGGTAGAGCGGCGATTCCGGGGAGTTGAGGTATTTGGGCCCCTTGGTCTCGCCGAGCGCGCGACCGCCGAAGGCAATCACCCGCCCGCTCAGATCGTGGATGGGGAAGATCAGGCGGTCGCGGAAGAGTGGGTAGGGTCCCGAGCGTCCCTCGCTCACCAGACCGAGCCGTTTCAGGTCCGCCATGGAGACGTCACGACCGCGCAACTTCTCGACCCACCCGTCACCGGGTGCGTAGCCCAGGCCGAAGCGGCGCATCGTCTCGTCGGAGATCCCACGGTCGGCGAGATAGTCGCGCGCGCGTTCCCCTCGTCGACTCTCGAGCAAGACGACGGAGAACAACTCCGCGGCCAGCTGGTTGACCTCGGCAAGGCGGTCCTGTCCGCGCCCACCGCGCATTTCCGGGATGGCGACGCCGACCTTCTCGGCGAGCTCACGCACCACTTCGGGGAAGGTCTGGCCGGTCAATCGCATCACGAAGGTGAAGGCATTCCCCCCCGCATTGCACCCAAAGCAATGAAAAGAGCCACGCTCGGGGTTCACGTAGAAGGAGGGAGTCTTCTCCTCGTGGAACGGACACAGGCCGACGAAGCCACGCCCGCTGCGCTTGAGACTCAGGTGCTCGGAGACCAGGGCCGCCATGTCGACCCGATGCTTGATCTCATCGAGGACTGGCTGCGGAATCTCGGGCACGTCCTCCCTTCGCACGTCCGGGCGACGGAGGAAAGGCGGCCGCCGGGCGCCCCGGGTCGGGGACGCCGGGCGGCCGCGGGTTCAGGTTCAACCGTTGGTGCGCGCGGCGCGACGCAGCGTGCGCTTGCGCGCGGCCAGGGCCTTCTTCTTCCGCTTCACGCTAGGCTTCTCGTAGTGCTCGCGCTTGCGAAGCTCGGAGAGGATCCCGGCCTTTTCGCACTGCTTCTTGAAGCGGCGGATGGCGCTCTCGATCGGCTCGTTTTCCTTGACTCGTACTCCAGGCATTGGGTGTCCTCACCCCCTTTCGGCGGATTTCCGCGAACCCAGGAGTTTCGGCAATGGCGTCGGCCGCGTCAAGGTCCGGGCCGCGATGCCCTCGCCCAGCCCGACGTTCCGAGCAAATCCCCGCGGCTCGCTCCTGCACCCACTCCGACGCCGGGCTCACCGGGTCCGCCCTGCACCCGCTCCGACGCCGGGTTCACCGGGTCCGCCCTCGCGCCGGTCGCCCTCGCCGGGCTCACCGGGTCCGCCCTGCACCCGCTCCGACGCCGGGTTCACCGGGTCCGCC
>JAPOLW010000608.1 GCA_029976905.1 bacterium
GCCACAAACGTGCCGGGCGAACTCGATGACGGCCATCTGCATGCCGAAGCAGATTCCGAGGTATGGAATGCCTTCCTCGCGAGCGTAGCGCACGGTGGCGATCTTCCCCTCGGTACCCCGCGGCCCGAATCCCATCGGCACCAGGATTGCGTCGGCGGTCCGGATGGCCTCGGACAAGCCCTCGGCCTCGACCTGCTCGGAATCGTAGTGCTCGATCTCGACGCGACATTCGTTGGCGATGCCGCCGTGGACCAACGCCTCGTTGAGACTCTTGTAGGAATCGGTGAGGTTCGCGTACTTGCCGACCATCGCGATCCGGACGCTTTCTTCGGCGTTCTGGATGGTCGAGACCACCTTCTGCCACGGCTTGAGATTGGGAGCGCCGGTCCAGATGTTGAGCTTCTCGCAGATGCGCTCGTCGAGGCCCTGCTCGTGCAGGCGCAGCGGAACCTCGTAGATCGTCGGCACGTCCACCGCGGTGATGACCGAATTCTCTTCGACGTTGCAGAAGTGGGCGATCTTTTCCTTGATCTTGGAGTCGAACTCGTGCTCGGTGCGGCAGAGCAGCAGGTCGGGCGCGATGCCGAGCCCGGTGAGTTCCTTCACGCTGTGCTGCGTCGGCTTGGTCTTCACTTCGCCCGCCGTCGAGATGTAGGGCACCAGGGTGAGGTGCACGTAGAGGACGTGCTCGCGCCCGCGATCCCAACGGAACTGCCGGATCGCTTCGAGGAAGGGGAGACTTTCGATGTCCCCGACGGTTCCGCCGATCTCGCAGAGGGCGACATCGTACCCGGCGGCCCCGGCGAGCAAACGACGTTTGATCTCGTCGGTAATGTGCGGGATCACCTGCACGGTGCCGCCGAGGTACTCTCCCTGTCGCTCCTTCTGGATCACGGTGTCGTAGACGCGACCCGTCGTGAAGTTGTTCTTCTGCCCCATCCGGGTCGAGACGTATCGCTCGTAATGGCCCAGATCGAGATCGGTTTCGGCGCCGTCGTCGGTGACGAAGACCTCTCCGTGCTGGAAGGGACTCATCGTGCCTGGATCGACGTTGATGTACGGATCCATCTTCATCATCGTGACGCGCAGTCCACGCGCCTCGAGCAGGGCCCCCATCGACGCGGATGCCAGACCCTTTCCCAGGGAGGAGACGACCCCACCCGTGATGAAGATGAATTTCGTCTCCCGCTTGCGACCACGTTCAGCCATCTCGCTCCCGCACCGGCGACTCCGGTCGCTCGGTGAGCCATTGGCGCACCCGCTCGAGATCCTCGGGCGTGTCCACCTCGATCATCGACTCCCGCGCCTCTACGGGCGCGACCTGGATCCGGTATCCGTTCTCCAACACTCGTAGCTGTTCGAGCCGCTCGCTCTTCTCGAGCGGCGTCGGCTCGAGACCGGCGAGCTCGAGCAGGAACCCGCGGCGATACGCGTACAGTCCGATGTGCCGCAGCCCCTGCTCGGTCCCCGACGGAATGGGGCTGCGAGAAAAATACAACGCCCGTCCCTCTCGGTCGCAGACGACCTTGACGACCTGTGGGCGCGTCATCTCGCCCGCGCGCAGTGGCGTCGCGAGCGTGCCCATCGCCGCCGGCGGGACACCCGCGGGCGCACTCTCCAGAGCGCCGACCGCAGCCTCCACATACCCGGGATCGAGAAAGGGGAGATCCCCCTGCACGTTGACGATCACGTCGGCATCGAGGCCCCGCGCGACCTCGGCGATCCGGTCGGTGCCCGACGGATGATGGGCGGCCGTCATGAGCGCCCGCCCTCCAGCCCCCTCGACCGCATCCCGGATCGCCTCGTCGTCGGTGGCCACCAGCACCTCTGCCACACCGCGGGCCTGGCGAGCCCGCTCGAGGACACGGACGACCATGGGCTTCCCCCCGATATCCGCCAGAGCCTTCGCGGGCAGGCGGCTCGATCCGAGACGAGCGGGGATGATGACCACGACCGACAAGAACGCATTCCTTCCCGGTCCGGCGTCCGGCCTCCGGCGAGCAAGCCGCAGGAGGCACCCGTCCGTGGCACGCCTGCTTGTTTCTTCCCCGGAAGGTCGGAGCAACACCGAACCACGGAGGGCTCTTGTAGGCCCCGCAACCGTACCGTGTCAACGTGGCATCCCAACACCCTGCGGAAATCCACGTCGGCATGGACTTCGCGTCGGGCCTCGTCGTGAAACCCCTCGTTGCGCCGAGCGAAACGGATCGTCACAGGGCGAAACGATCGGACACGTCCACGGCCGCCGAAAGCCCGATTTGGCGGCCTCTCTCGGTCGGCATGATGCCTGCATGATTGGCGGCCGGCGCCGCCCCCGACCGGCGCTGGCCCGGCCGCCGTTCCCTCGGGCGGCCGCTCGCAAGCGCGACTCCGGTCGCAAGAGGAGATGATCATGCAAGAACGCTTCGCTGCCGGTGCGGCGCCACGATGCAGGCGCCGGCGCCAGGCACAAACGCTCGCGTTGGCGGCCCTTGGGCTGTGCCTCGGCGCCTTTCCCGCGCACGCCCACGACCTGCCTTCCGGCGACGAGGGCCCTTCCCTCCTGGATGCGTCCGGCGCCTCCCCGCGGGTGCGGATGCGACGCGCCCGCTTCGCTCTCGCCCGCGGCGCCGACCGCGCGGCCGAGGCCGACCTCGAAGCCGTACGCCAGGCGGAGCCCGCCTCCGCCCCGGGCCTGGAGGCCGCCCTCCTGCTGGCCGACCTGA
>JAPOLW010000609.1 GCA_029976905.1 bacterium
GGCCCGCGCGGTGTGGCTTCGTGGTCGCACCTCTGTGATCACGACGGCCCCAGGCCCCCGGGCGGCTCGAACCCGCACTCCCAGGCGCTGCCAACCGAGCCTGTCGATCTGCTCGTCCCCGAGTGCCGTCGCGACCAGGGTCAGCGTCTGTCGCTCCTTGCCGCGCAGGAGTTCGACCTCGACGGCCCCCCCGACGCCAGTCGCGCTCCAGCGCGCGTGGAACTCGGTCCGATCCCGGACTCCGTCTCCATCGAGTGAAACGATGACGTCTCCGACCGCAATTCCAGCTGAGGCGGCCGGGCTGTCCGGCTCCACGTCGCGGACCACGACCCCGCGTACGGCGTCGGTGTCCAGGGCCGACGCGAGAGCGGGTGTGAGATCCTGCACCTGGAGTCCTATCCAACTCGGGCGCACGCGGCCGTAGTCGATCAATTCTGCGACGACCCGCTCTGCACGAGCGGCGGGGATGGCAAAACCGATGTTTTCGGCCCGGCCCCAGATCGCGGTATTGATGCCGATCAATTCTCCGTGGACGTTCAACAGTGGTCCCCCGGAGTTGCCCGGATTGATCGATGCATCGGTCTGGATGAAGTCGAAGTAGGTGCCTTCCTCGAGTTGAAGGGAGCGGCCGACAGCACTCACGACTCCGGTCGTCACCGTGTGCGAGAACCCGAAAGGGTTGCCAATCGCGATGACGCTCTCCCCGATCATGAGGTCGTGGCTGAGCCCGAATTCGACGTGAGGGAGGTCCTCACCTTCGATGCGCAGAACGGCGAGGTCGGCGCGTGTGTCGGTGCCGACCAGCGTCGCCTCGAACTCTCGCTCGTCCGCGAGGGCGACGGTGATGCGGTCTCCCCGGGCAACGACGTGCGCGTTGGTCACGACGAAACCTTCGGGGCGAACCAGAACGCCGGAACCGAGACTGGTGCGCTTGTACTCCTGTTGCCGCGGCGCGAAGAAGCGGCCGAAGAACTCGTCGAAGAAGGGATCGGGTCGGACGACGAGTCTCTCTTCCGCGGAGATGTTGACGACGGCCGAGCGGACCTTCTCGACGGCGTCGACCACATGGGTCCGTCGCGCTGCGGTGGGCGCCGCCAGGCTCGCGGTCGCGCCGGTCCAGACGAGGAAGAGGGTGGCGAGGGATCCGGCGAGCCGGAGGGCCATCGAGGGGTGGCGCATGCGCGGATCAGGAAGCGGCTTTGGCGCCGGCGACACGGATCTCCTGGTTCGCGTCACGAACGTCGAGGTAGGTGTACCCCGAAAGGCCCTCCTCGTAGCGGCGTCGGAGTCGTGCGGATTCCTCGACGGTGATATGGCCATTGCGCAGAGCGACCTCGATCGCTCGACGGGCCCGTTCGACCAGTTCCGGCTTACTGAACTGCACGTAGCCCAGCACTTCCTCGACCGAGTCTCCCTCGACCAGATGCTCGATCTCGATACGGTCGTTCTCGCCCAGCCGGACGTGCACGGCGTCGGTGTCCCCGAAGAGATTGTGCAGATCGCCGAGGATCTCCTGGTAGGCACCGACGAGAAAGATCCCAATATAATAGGGCGTGCCGTCCATGGGGTGCAGCTCGAGAACGTGTTTGACGTCGTGGCGGTCGATGAATTGATCGACCTTCCCGTCGGAATCGCAGGTCAGGTCGGCGAAGACCCCTCGTCGGGTGGGCCGTTCGTCGAGGCGATGCAAGGGCATGACCGGGAAGAGTTGCTTCACCGCCCAATGGTCGGGCGCGGACTGGAAGACGGAAAAGTTCCCGTAGTACGTGTCTGCCATCGCCCGCTCGAGTCCCTCGAGCTCTTCGGGCACATAGTCCATCTCCCGGACCAGTCGCAGGATGCGCGTGCAGCAGGCCCAGAAGAGCCGTTCGCATTGGCTTCGCGTCTGCAGATCGAGGTAGCCGAGGTTGAAGAGCGTGAGGGCTTCTTCCTTGGCTTGCACGGCATCGTGATACGCCTCGATGGCGTTCTTGCGGGAAACGGATTGGTAGGTCGCGTGCAGGTTGTGCAGGACCTTGTGGTCCGATTCGTTGGGCACGGGCGGCGGTGTCTTCGGCTGCACTTCGTTCACGCCGAGGACGTTGAAGACGAGCACGGAATGGTGTGCGACCATGGCCCGGCCGGTCTCGGTGATGATGTCGGGGTGGGCGATGCCGCTTTCGTCGCAGGCTTCGAGGACGGTGGCGACCACGTCTCGTGCGTATTCGTCGTTGGTGTAGTTCATCGAAGACTGGAAGTTCGTCTGCGAGCCGTCGTAGTCGATGCCCAGGCCGCCGCCGACGTCGAGGTAGCGCAGTCCGGCGCCACTTTGGACCAGCCCGACGTAGAAGCGGGAGGCCTCCTGGACGGCCTCTCGAATCGCTCGGATGCTGGTGACCTGCGAGCCGACATGGAAGTGCAGCAGCTCCAGGCAATCGAGCATGCCGGCTTCGCGGAGTCGGTCGACGGCGAGGAGGAGTTCGTCGGCGGTGAGGCCGAATTTGCTGCGGTCGCCGCCGGATTCGACCCAGCGGCCGGACCCGCGGGCCGAGAGTTTGGCGCGAACGCCGAGATGCGGCCGGATGCCGAGTTCCCCCGCGACTTCGAGAGCGAGCTCGAGTTCGTGGAAGCGGTCGAGGACGATGATGGGCGTGCGTCCGAGCTTCTGGGCGAGGAGCGCGATCTCCATGTAGGCGCGGTCCTTGTACCCGTTGCAGACGATC
>JAPOLW010000060.1 GCA_029976905.1 bacterium
CGCGTCGAGGTCTACGAAGGGCACCCCCCGTCGCCGCGCGAGTTGCTTCCCGACCGCCGTCTTGCCCGTACCCATGAAGCCAGCCAGCACGATTCTCATCACTCCAGACACATATCCCGCACGCCGCTCCAGATCTCAGCCCGGGATCGCCGAGATGGGATTCGACCCACCGGACGGCATGATCTCATAGGCGCTCTTATCGCGCTCCTGCCAAAGTGTCGCTGCGTTGGGCAACGCCCCGGGTTCGACCGTCCGCCACACGACGCGGGGTGTGATGAAGACGAGCAGTTCCTGCCGGCGGTCCAGATCCGAGCGATTCTTGAAGAGCCAGCCGAGAACGGGAACGGCCTTCAGCCAGGGGGCGCCGCTCTCGGCCTGGGCGGCTTGTTGGCGGTAGACGCCGCCGATCACCACGGTTTCCCCGTCCCGCACCAGGACCTGGGAGGTCGCCTGGCGGCTGATCTCATTCGGAATCTCATCGGTCTTTGCAGCGCTGGGCACGCTCGACTTCACGAATATCTGCAGGAGGATGTAGCCGTCGCTCGAAACCTGGGGCGTCACACGCAGGATGATGCCGGTGTCGATGGCCTGCGTTGCCTGGGTCTGCCCCCCGGCCGAGCCCCCGGGACCGGTATTGATGACCGTACCGGTCGAAGGGAGGCGGACGCGTAGGATCTCGAGGCTCTGGATCTGCGCCTCGGCGTTGTTCAGGGTGATCACCTTCGGGCGGGAGATGACCTTGCCCTTGCCCGCCTGCTCGATCGCGGTGATCTCTGCATCGATCTGCGAGCTGCCATCGAGTGAGCCGAGAACCAGGCCGAGTGTGCTGCCCGCACCGGCGACGACCCCCTTGGCCGGAAAGTCGACCAGGATCGGGCTGCTTCCTTCCTCCCCGCGCCCGTTGGGCCCCGCACCGCCCACCGCGACCCGGCCCGGAAAATTCTTCCCGGTGGGATTCCCGGTCTCCGGACTCGCCACGTAGGTTGCGCCCCAACGAACGCCCAGGTCGCGTCCCACGTCGGTGTCGGCCTCGAAGATGAGCCCCTGGATCGCCACCTGCGGCGTCTGGATGTCGAGCCGTCGGACCAACTCGCGCGCATTGGCGATGCCATCGGCGATGTCGCGCACGATCAACGTTTTGGTGGCGTCGTTCACCATGCCGCTGCCCCGCGCGGAGAGCAGTCCGCGCCGCTGCCCGGCGGAATCCTGCCCCGCGAGCTGAGCCGCCGTAATGGCGCCGGCGGCCGAATTCGTCGCCCCGCCTCGCAGAAGAGCGCCGAGGTTCCGCGCCTTGACGTAATTCACCTTGAGGTAGGCGGTCTGGAGCGGTTCCAGCTCCCGCCCCGCCACCTGGGCGGCGAGACGCGCCTTGCGCTCTTCTTCGAGTCGCTTCGCCGTGGAGATCGTAATCACGTCGTCGTACTCGACCTTTTCGAGGCCGGTCGACTTCAGAAGGATCTCCAATGCCTGGTCCCAGGGCACGTCGTAGAGCACGATCGTGACGCGCCCGGAAACGTCGTCGGTGGCCACGATGTTTCGATGCGCGACGTCGGCGATGATGCGCAACACGTTCAGGATGTCGGCGTCCTTGAATTCCAGCGAAATCCGCCGGCCCGTGTAGACCCTGCGCCGCGGAGCCGCGCCCGGATCGTCGTCGAAGAACGGGTCGCCAGCCCCATAGGATGGGGTCGGAGGCTGGACCCAGGCCGCTGGTGGATTCGCGCGCGCGACGTTCGGCGGCGCCGGGGCGTACGAGGGCGGCGGCGCTCCACCGACAGAACGGGCCAGGACCTGAGCCGCGTGCGCATGCGCCCCCGGTGGAACGCTCGGGGAGGCCCATAGCTCCACGGCGGGTGCAGCCCCGACGTCACCGCCCAGAGCGAAGACCACCGCGCTCTGGTCGACCGTCACGCCGCAGGCGCCCGTCGCCGACGCGTCGCGGTCGACCACCAGTCTCAGGCGGTTCGGATAGGGCCCGACCCGCAGGCGCGGCGCGCGTGCGTCTCCGGTGTCGACCCGGCGCGGGCCAAAATCACTCGCGGTCGGTGCGTCGACGTCGACCAAACAGCGCGGCGGCCCCGAAAGTTCACTCGCCTTCCAGGTTTCGGGGCGTCGTGAGAGTTGCACCACGATGCGCGATCCGTCGGCGGCGCTCGCCCGTGTCACTTCGAGCACGCGCAACTCCGACTCCTCCGCAAAGTCCACCGGTGCGCGCAACGCAGCAATCTCGTCCGCAGCGGCACGCGCTTCCCTCGGGTCGTAGCCACCGACCGGAGCCGTGGCCCGCGCTCGGGCGTCGACACCCGCATCGACCACGCCCTCGCCGCTGACCCGGGTTTCGTAATCGACGCCGACGATCTCCGGTTGCGGCTTCGTCGCGGCACAGCCGGCGCACGCGAGAACCAGGACCGCTCGCCACAGTGCAGTCATCGACCCGGCCCGTCCTCGTCGGCCGGAAGCGCCAGCACATGCTCGGTGCGATGCTCCTGACCAATGACGTCCGTATGCCATTCCTCCACCACGACCTCGCGCGGCCGAATCTCCGCGACGACGCCTCCGTTCGGCCCCACCGGCGTCCCGGGAACGAGGATGAACCCGAGCCCTGCACTATCTTCGACCATCGCTCGCGGGGGCGTGAGCTGATGGACGATCCCCACGAGCCGCAACTGGCCGAGTTCATAGCGCTCCAGCGGCGTGCGCGGCTCGTTTCTCGCTCGCGTGGGTTCCCGCTCGAGAGAGAGAGGGCGAAAGGGATCGCGCTTGCCCGTCGGATCGTACTCGTAGCTGTCCGGCTCCAGCGACTCCTCTGCCATGGGCAACGCGGGCACCGCCGGGAGCACCGGCGTGGCGAGTCCCAGAGGGCCCAGAGCGAGGAGCCAGGCAGCCCGTCGCCTCACCGCTCCTCTCCCTTGATCTTCTTCTGCTCGATCAGCCGTTCGCGCTCGGCATCGGAGAGGAACCGAAACGTGGTCACCGTGGAATTCGCCTCGAGCACCAGCGCCTCTTCGACGACATTGGGATCTCGCAACACGATGTCGGAGACGTTGACGATGCGGTCGAGCCGACCGACCTCGTAGAAGAAGGAGGCAACCTGATGGAAGGTACCGCGCACCTGCATGTCGACCGGCACTTCGGCATAGAACTCCTGGTAGGCCTCGGGCCGTTGCCGGAAGACCAGAATGTCGAGTCCCGAATCCCGTCCGAGCGATGAGATGCTGCTCAGGAGTTCGGGAATCTCCCTCTGGTCGGGAAGCCGCGTGATCGCGGCGGCGAGTCGTCGATCGAGATCGGCCACTTCCGCCTCGCGATCCTCGGCGCGGGCGGTCTCGAGGGTCTTGCGGTCCCGTTCGGCCAGCATGTCCTCGATCTGGCTGCGAAGACTGGCGGTCCGCGCCATGCGCGGACCCAGCAGGAACGAGTAGTACGCAAACGCAAACAGAAGCGTCGCCGCTACGAGAAGCGCGAGTTTGCGGACCGGTTCGAGATCCTCGAGATATTCCGTGACCGCATTCACGAAGATGTCTCCGTGCCCCCGGGGCGGGCGGCGGTCTTCCCGTCTTCGTCTTCGGCGGCCGGACCCTCCCCGGCGTCGTCTCCCGACGCCCGCCCCGCGTAGATCACCGTCGAGCGGATCGCGAATTCCTTGTACTTGGCCTTTCCCTCTTCGACCTGCTTCGTCTCCACGAGCTCGACGTTGGCGAAGTAGGGCGAGTGCTCGAGGTTCCGCATGAAGAGCGCCACGGTCTGATTGTCGAGCCCGCGCCCCGAGAAGATCGCAGCCCCTCCGGCCTCGCGCATCTCCGTGAGCCAGAGCTTCTCGGGCGTGGCCCCACCGAGGTGCTCGAGGACGTGCACCGGCCCCCGGCGTTGTCGCTCGAGAATCTCGATGGTCTCGAGCTTCGATTCGAGAGCCTTCTTCTTGCGCTGGAGGAGAACGGCTTCCTGGTATTGACGGCTCAACTCTGCGAGTTGCGTCTTCTGCAGATCGACCTCGCGCTGCACCTCGCTCGCGGATCGGCGCGTGACGAATTCGGCCGTCCCCACCAGAGCGACCAGGAGCCCCGCGATGCCCAGGACGACCTGCCGGTCTCGTTGTCGGGCCGCCTGCCGACGCACTTCGTCCTGCGGGACGAGATTGATGCGGATCATGCGTCCCCCAGGCGGCGCGTGCCGAGTCCGACCGCCACACCGAGCGACGGAGCCATCTCCTCGAGAGCCACCGCATCGAGAGAACGGTTGAGCTGCACGCGCGCGAAGGGATCGACCATTTCGACCGGAACCTCGAGCCGTGTCGACAGAGCGCCGAGCAAGCCCGGCACCCGGGCTCCGCCCCCCGACAGGATGACTCCCTGGAGCGGATCATCGCTTGCGGTCCGACAGAGGAAGCGCAGGGATTGGTTGATCGCATCGCCAAGTTCGCCGACGCCCCGCGAGAGGACGGCCTCGACCCTCCCGTCGATCTCGGCGCCATAGGATTCGCCGGCCTGAACGCGCTCGGCGTCGTCGTAGGAAAGTCCGAGGCTCGACACCAGGCCGTCGGTGATTTCACCGGCACCCGCCTGCACGTCGCCCGTGGTCGTCGAGACCCCGCCTTTGACGATGTTGATCGAGGAGTAGCGCGACCCGATGTTCACGAGTGCGACCACGTCGTCGGGGCCGCTCTCGTAGTTGAGTTCGTACATGTTCTCGAGCGCGAAGTAGTCGACATCGATGATGGCCGGCTCGAGACCCGCATCCGTGATCGCCATGGTGAAGCCCGAGAGGATGTCCCTGCGAACCGCGACCAGCAGCACCTCGACGGCGTCCTCGTCGTGCTTGAGAACCTGATAGTCCAGACTGACGTTGTCGATGCTCTCGGGGATGAAGTTGTCGGCCTCGATCATCAACAGAGCGTCGAGGTCTTCGTCGGGTCGCAAAGCGACACGCGCTTTATTGATGATGACCGACGGGCCGGGAACGGCCGTGACGACG
The DNA here is from genome assembly GCA_029976905.1 of bacterium. Taxonomy (GTDB): domain Bacteria; phylum Desulfobacterota; class Binatia; order UBA12015; family UBA12015; genus VGTG01. Next base: position 4,972 of record JAPOLW010000060.1, read on the forward strand.
TGGCGTGCCGTGACGCCGAGGCCGTCCACCAGACGCCGGATCACTTCGGAGACCGCGACGACGTCCTGAACGGTGTTGTTCCGCAAAGCGCCCTCGGGCATCGGCGCGATTCCGGCGCGCACGATCTCCGGGACGTCGGCCGAACCGCGAACTTCGAGGAGCTTCACGGCGCTCGAACCGACGTCGAGCGCGATGTAGTGACCAGCGCCGCGACCGGTCAGTCGACCCCAGGCCGCACCCAGACCACCGAACACGCCGTTCCCCCGCCCTCTTCCGCGCCAAGCCACCAGACCCCACCTCACGACCGCCCCGGCCCCGGATAGACCTCCGTGGCCGGGCGATACCTCCATCCACGGCCACCGCTCCCCGAACGACGGCGACCGGAAGCAAGGATGGCCCTCGCGCCCGACGGAGTCAATCGACCCCGACCCGGAACCGACGAAACTTTTGTAGGATCGCCCCATCGCAACATAGGGAAATCGCACGAGAAAATTAAGCCGCATCGCGTCATCCGGGACGCTGCGGCAGCTGCCATCGACGGGGCAGCGGCACCCGGGCGGCCCTCGACGACCGTGGGTCGCGAAGAGTAAGAGCCTTGGGCCGATGCCCAGCCCCGACGACCGCAGCGCACAGGACGGCCGACAGGACGCGAAACCGGTGAACAGGGGCCGCGTGGAGGTCGCCGTGGTCGGGTCCCGGACGCCACGCCCGACGCTGACCTACGAGGTCCCCGTCGCACTCGCCGACGACCTCGGTCCCGGGACGGCGGTCGAGGTGCCGCTCGGTCGTCGGCGCGCATTCGGCTACGTCATCGAGCCCTCCAGCGGCCCTCCCCCGCCGGGCCTGCGGCCGATCGCGGCGCGCGTCGCCGGCGCGAGCGTGACTGCGGAATTGATCGAGCTGACGGCCTGGGCGGCCCGGTACTACCAGGTCCCCCTTCCCCTGCTTCTCAATGCGGTCCTCCCCCCCGGGGTTCGACGTCGAACCCGACGGCACGTCTTCCCGGCGGACCGGAGCGGCTCCGACCCGGGGCCCGCTCCGGAGCCCCCCCTCCTACCCGGAGTCGCCCGAGCCCCGACTCCGGCGCGGCCCCTCGCCCAACAGATCCTCGAACGCCTGGGCCCCGCCGGACTCGACGTGACCCAGTTGCGCAGCGACCTGGGCCGCGGCGTCGACGCCGCCGTCCGCCGTCTCGCCGCCGCCGGCCGCGTTCGCGTCGAAGACGTCTCGATCGAGCGGCGCGAGGAGAGCCATCCGCTGCTGGCCGGCGACGCCGAGGCCGACCTCTCCCGCGCGCCACGGCAGGCGGCGATCCACGCCTTCATGGTCCAGCGTCGCCCCCACCCGGTTTCGCGCGCCGAAATCGAGCTGCGCTTTCCCCGCTCCGGGGACGCCGTGCGGCGCCTGATCGCGCGCGGTCTGCTGCGCAACGCCCTGGACGAACGACGACACCGGCCGTCCCCCGATCGGCCCGCAGGACCGCCGTTGAACGAGGAGCAGGCCGAGGCGCTGAGCGCCATCGAAAGAGGGCTCGATGACTTCGCCACGTTCTTGCTGTTCGGCGTCACGGCCAGCGGCAAGACCGAAGTCTATCTGCGCGCCGCGGCCACCGTCCGCGCCCGCGGCCGCAGCGTGCTGCTGCTCGTGCCGGAGATCGGCCTCACACCGCAACTCATCGCGCAGGCGAACCAACGCTTCCCCGGCGAGGTCGCCGTCCTGCACAGCGCACTCCCCGACACCGCGCGATCGCGAACCTGGCTCGACATCGCGGCCGGCCGCAGCCCCGTCGTGATCGGTGCCCGCTCGGCCGTCTTCGCTCCCCTACCGGACCCGGGCCTGATCGTGGTCGACGAGGAGCACGACGCAGCCTACAAGCAGGAAGAATCCCCCCGATACCAGGGACGCGACGTCGCCGTCATGCGCGCCAAGCGCCTCGGGATCCCGATCGTGCTGGCCTCCGCCACGCCCTCGCTCGAAAGTTGGCAGGCCGCACGCAGCGGCCGTTACCGTCTGCTCGATCTCCCCCGCCGGGCGACACCCGCCCCCCTTCCGAGCGTCGAAAGCATCGATCTGCGCGATCCCGCCCATCGCTTTCGCAACGACACCAGGAGCGATCAGCCGGACCGGCCCGGGCCCCTGTCGCCCCCGCTCGAGGAAGCCCTCGTGGAGAACTACCGGGCGGGGGAGCAGAGTCTACTCTTTCTGAATCGGCGCGGCTTTGCGCGCTTCATCCAGTGCGAGGACTGCGGCCGGGTCGAGGACTGCCCGCATTGTAGCGTCAGCCTCACGCTGCACCGTTCCCGCGGCATCGCGACCTGCCATCACTGTGGGTTCACGCGCACGCCCCGTTCGCGTTGCCCCGATTGCGGAGCGATGGTCGTCGGCCGCAGCTTCGGCACCGAACAGGTGGAAAGCGCCGTGAGAACGCTGCTTCCGGCTGCGCGCGTCGCCCGACTCGACCGTGACACCGGGGGCTCGCCGGGATTCGTCGAGGAGACCATGGGCGCCTGGCGCCAGGGCGAACTGGACGTCCTGGTCGGCACACAGATGATCGCGAAGGGACACGACGCGCCCGGCGTCACCTTGATCGGCGTCATCCTCGCCGATGCTTCGCTCCATTTCCCGGACTTCCGCGCCAGCGAGCGGACCTTTCAGTTGCTCGCCCAGGTCGCCGGCCGAGCCGGACGGGGACACAAGCCCGGGCGCGTGCTCGTCCAGACGCGGCAACCCGATCACCCAAGCCTGATCGCCGCCGCGGCGCACGACTTCCGGGCCTTCGCGGCGGGCGAATTACGCGCCCGACATGAATTGAACTATCCCCCGTTCGGCCGACTCGCGCGCATCCTCGTCGAAGGGGAAGCCGAGGCCGTCGAGCAGGACGCCCTGCGGCTCGCGGAGCGCTTACGCGCCGCCGCGCAGGCCACCGCGGCGGCGACCGGGAGCGGCGTCGAGGTCCTCGGGCCCGCGCCCGCCCCTCTCGAACGCCTGCGCGGCCGGCAGCGTGTGCAGATCCTGCTCAAGGGCCTCACCAGCCGCTCCCTGGCCCGGGTGCTCGCAGCCTGCCAGGAGCCGCGTGCACGCGCCGGCCTCCGGGTCCTCGTCGACGTCGACCCGACGAGCATGATGTGAGCGTAGAAACCGCACGCCGCCCCCGGAACCCCAAGCCCGACGGGCCCCCCGGCGCCGACCCCAGAGCCGCGGGGGGAACGCGCGAGGTGCGCTTTTCAGACCTGGCTGGTATGAAATCACTCCGGTCATGGCGATTCGCAAGATCCTCACGTTCCCCGACACCTTCCTGAAAAAAGAGGCCTCCGACGTCGAGAACATCGACGGGCGCCTGGTGGAAGCGATGGACGACCTCGCCCAGACCATGTACGCGGCGCCCGGCATTGGTCTGGCCGCTCCCCAGGTCGGCCTCGACGAACGGGTGATCGTCGTCGACATCGGCGAAGAAGACGAGTCCGGCGAGCAGGGGCGGGATCTCATCGAGGTCATCAATCCGGTCATCACCGAAGAAGAAGGCGAGATCGTCTGGGAAGAAGGCTGCCTTTCGGTGATCGACTTCCGGGCCGAGGTCACGCGCGCCAATCGGATCCTGGTCCAGGGTTGGGACCGCAATCAGAAGGAAATCTCGATCGAGGCCGAAGGGCTGCTCGCCGTCGCTCTGCAACACGAGATCGACCACCTCGACGGCACGCTCTTTCTCGACCACCTCAGTCGTCTCAAGCGCGACATGTACACCCGACGGGTCAAGAAAGCCCTGCGTGAAGGTCGCCCCATCGCGCGCGACACAGAGGACGACGGCAACTCTTGAGCGGGGTTCTTTTGCCGGCACTCCCGCCGGCGCCATTGCGCGTCGTCTTCCTTGGAACGCCGGAGTTTGCCGCCACCATTCTCCACGCCCTCATCGTCGGCCGCGACGACGTCGTCGGTGTCTTCAGCCGACCGGATGCATCCCGCGGACGCGGCCTCGCGCAGACGGCTCCACCCACCAAGAGGCTGGCGATCGAAAACGGGATCCCCGTCCACCAGCCGCATACCTGGAAGAACGGACAGGCCATCGACGCCCTCCGGGCTCTGCAGCCGGACCTCGCGGTCGTCGCGGCCTATGGACGCCTTCTTCCGCAGGCCGCTCTCGACGTGCCCCGCTTCGGCTGCATCAACGTGCACGCCTCTCTGCTCCCCCGATGGCGCGGCGCCGACCCGATCCGACGCGCGATCCTCGAGGGTGATGAAACCACCGGCGTAACCATCATGCAGATGGTTCTCGAAATGGACGCGGGGGACATCCTCCATCAGCGGCCACAGGCGATCACACCGGACGACACGGGCGACAGCCTCGAGGAAAATCTCGCGGCGCTCGGCGCCGAGACGCTCGGCGAAGCGCTGGCCCTCTGGCGCGCCGGCCGGCTCGAGTCCCGCGCGCAGGAAGCAGAGCGGGTGACCTTCGCGCCTCCCGTGCAGAAGAGCGATGGCCGGATCGACTGGACGTGTGCGGCCGCCATCATCGAACGCGCCACGCGCGCACTCGCACCGTGGCCCTGTGCCACGACCGCGCGCGCGGGCCAACTCCTGAAAGTCTGGCGCGCCCGGGTCGAAGAGGCCCCCGCGGCGCGGGCGGGAACCGTGATCTCCGTCGACCGGGACGGACCGCTGATCGCGACCGGCGAGGGTGGTCTGCGCCTCATCGAAGTCCAGGCGGCCGGCAAACGTCGCATGGCGGCCGCCGACTGGGCGCGCGGCGCGCGGGTAGAGCCGGGCGAGATCCTTGCCGACTAGAGCGCGCAAACCGGCCCACCTCCGTCGGACTGCGCTCGACATCCTGATGCGGGTCGAGGACGGTGCCCACCTCGACGCTCTGCTCGGGCCGACGGTGGCGGCCATCGACGATCCGCGCGACGCCGCCTTGCTGACGCGACTGGTCTACGGCGTCGCGACCTGGCGTCTGCGCCTGGACTGGACACTCGCGGCCTTTGCCTCGCGCCCTCTCGACGACTTCGAGCCAGCGGTTCGGACCGCTCTCCGCCTTGGCCTGCTCCAGCTGTGGCTCCTCGACCGGATTCCTCCCCACGCCGCCGTCGACACCAGTGTCGAGGCGGCCAAGGCGATCTCCCCGGGCGGGGCGCGGGTGGTCAACGCCATCCTGCGCCGCGCCATCCGGGACGGAGAACGACCGCCGCCCACGCAGAGCGACGACCCCGCCGGCCACCTGGCGATCACCCTTTCCCATCCGCAATGGCTGGTCGAACTCTGGATCGAACAATTTGGCGCCAGCCGAACGCGTACTCTCCTGGAGGCCAACAATCAGCCGGGACCGTCGTCGTTCCGCGTCGATCTCCGCCGGACGACCCGCGACGCGATTCTGGCGACCATCGCGGCGCGCGGCATCCCAGCGCGCGCCGATCCCTTCACCCCCACCGCGATCACCATCGACGGGCCCGTTTCCGCCCTCACCGACATCGAGGGAATCGATGCGCAGGGAGTCGCCTCGCAGATCGTCGCGCGCCTCGTGGCCCCCGAGGAGAACGAGCGCATCCTCGATCTATGCGCGGCTCCGGGCGGCAAGGCGTCGGCCCTCGCCGAAGTCCTCGAGCACGGACTCGTGGTCGCCAGCGATCGCGCTCGCGCAGGCGTCGCGCGATCGGGCGCGCGTCGGACGGGCCGGCCGGTGCTCGGCGTCGTCCGCGCCGATGGGACCCACCCCCCCTACGCCGCCGGGGCATTCGACGCGGTTCTGGTCGATGCGCCGTGCTCGGGGCTGGGCACCCTACGCGCTCATCCCGAACTTCGCTGGCGACGGGGCCCGGGCGACGTCTCGCGTCTGGCGCGTCTGCAACAAGCCTTGCTCGACGCGGCCGCGACGCTGGTGCGGCCCGGCGGTCGCCTGATCTACGCCACCTGCACTCTCGTCCGCGAGGAAAATGAAGACAATGTCTCCCGCTTCCTCGACGACCACCGGTCCTGGTCCCAGATCGACCCGCGGCCGCGGCTCGCCGCGGCCGCCCGCTTCGTAGGCGACGACCTGGCCCTCCGGACGGCTCCGGACGACGGGGGGCTCGATGGCTTCTTCGCCGTCACCTTGAGAAACGATACCCGCCGGGTATGACCACTGCGTGCACCACCCGATTCGCATCGCTCCCTCCATCCTGGCCGCCGACTTCGGACGTCTCGAGCACGAGATCCGCTCCGTCGAAGCGGCCGGTGCCGACCTCATCCACGTCGACGTCATGGACGGTCACTTCGTGCCCAACATCACCCTGGGCCCGGTCGTCGTCGAAGGCATCCGGCCAACCACCAGACTCGAACTCGACGTCCACCTCATGATCGAAAATCCCTGGGACTATCTCGAGCCCTTCGCCAAAGCGGGAGCCGACTCGATCACGGTCCACGTCGAAGCGTGCCCCGATCCGGCCGACACCCTCGACAAAATCCACGCTCTCGGAAAACGGGCCGGCATCGTGATGAGCCCGCCGACGCCGGTCGAGTCGGTCGAGCCCTTCCTCGACCTCGTCGAACGCGTGCTCGTCATGAGCGTGAATCCCGGCTTCGGCGGCCAGTCGTTCCTGCCCGAGGTGCTCGACAAGACGCGGGCGCTGGCGCGATGGCGCGAGGAGCGGGGCCTGTCCTACGACATCGAGATCGACGGCGGCATCAAGGAAACCAATAGCCGAGAGGTCGCGGCGGCAGGCGCCGAAACCCTGGTGGCCGGTTCCGCTGTCTTCGGCGGCAAGGACTACGCGGCGCGGATCGACGCCATCCGCAGTGCCGCCGAGCAGGGCCGCACCTAGGCGTCGATCGAGCGCGGCCACACCCGCGCTCGATCGATCGGGACCAAGGCTTACGTCGGCGCCAGAGCGGGCGCGCCAAGGACGTCCGTCTGTGAACGGTCCGAGCCGGGCCACGAGCCCCCCGCAGCTCCGCGGGGAATCCAGAGGCGAAACGAGGTCCCCACCCCGACGCGGCTCTCCAGCTCGACCGTGCCGCCGAGTAGCTCGACGAGGCGGCGAACGATGTAGAGACCAAGCCCCGCTCCTCCGTGTCGCCGCGAGGAAGAGCCGTCCCCTTGCCGGAAGGATTCGAAGACCACGTCCTGGAGCTCATCGGCAATTCCCGGCCCGGTGTCCTCCACCACGAATTCGATCCCCGCGCCCCGTTCGACGGCCGACAAGCAAACCCGTCCCCTTTCGGTGAACTTGAAGGCATTGGTGAGCAGATTGCCGAGCGCCACCTTGAGCTTGCCTGCGTCCGTCCACACGCAGCCAAGATCCGGAAGGGCCTCCCAGTGGAACTCGACCTGGGACGAGCGCGGCGCCTGCTCGCGC